>NZ_KV791457.1:0-11251 GCF_001807895.1 Stenotrophomonas sp. HMSC10F07 | reverse complement strand
TTACGGCGTCTCCCGCAACCGGACCCACCCCGCCTACCCACGGATAGCCAGCTTTTGCCGTTGACGTTGAAGTTGACGTTGATTCGGCTTTGGCCTCGGCAGGTGCAGGGCTGCAAGCCCTGCTCAACACCCCCTACCTGCGGGGCGCCAGCTGCTCGAGCATTTCCCAGGACTTCAGGCCGCGCGGCCCCAGGTGATGGGCCAGCACCCGCCGCATCGGCAGGCGCAGGCTGGCCAGATCGGCGGCATCCGGCTCTTCGTCAGCCGCCAGCGCCAACAGCGCCGACCCGGTGGCGGCTGCCCGGCGCTCCCCGCCGCGCTCGCTCAGCAGGCGCTGCGCACCCTCCTGCGGGTCCAGTTCGTAGCGCGCCGCCGGATCGATCGGCTGGCCATCGCTGGCGCTGTCCAGCTCGAAACCCAGGCCCAGCGCAGACAGCAGCTCACGTTCGAAACGGCGCAGGGTCCAGGCCAGGCCAGCGCCCACCGCCAGCCGCGCACGCGCCTCGCCGTAGGCGAGGTACAGCTCCGGCAGCGGGTCCTGGCGCGGGGCCAGGCGCAGGGTCAGTTCGCTCAGGTAGAAACCGGCCAGCATGGCCTGCCCGACCAGGCGTGGCGCGGCATCCAGCGCCTCGGCGCTACGCAGCTGGGCCAGTTCCCCCCGCTGCTGGGCACTGAAGCGGATCCACTGCAACGGCTGCAGGGCGGCGCGCAGCACCTGGCCCTTGGCAGTGGACACGCCACGCGCAAGCAGCCCGATACGGCCATGCTGTGCGCTCAGCACTTCGACCAGCAGGCTGGTCTCGCGGTAGGCCCGTGCGTGCAGCACGAAGCCGGTGTCGTCCTCGATCATCATCGAAGCGACTACAACGCCTTACTCGTAACCGAAGGCCTTCAGCGCGGCCTCGTCGTCGGACCAGCCTTCACGCACGCGCACCCAGGTTTCCAGGAACACCTTGGCCCCGAACAGACGCTCCATCTGCAGGCGGGACTTGGCGCCGATCTCCTTCAGGCGGGCGCCACCCTTGCCGATCACGATGGCCTTCTGGCCTTCACGCTCGACCCAGATCACCGCACCGATGCGCAGCAGGTTGCCGTCCTCGGTGAAGCGCTCGATCTCGACAGTGGTGGCGTAGGGCAGTTCCTCGCCGAGCTGGCGCATCAGCTGCTCACGCACCAGTTCACCGGCCAGGAAACGCTGGCTGCGGTCGGTGATCTCATCCTCGCCGAACATCGGCGGGGCTTCCGGCAGCAGCTTCAGCACGTCGCGCACCAGCGCTTCCAGGCCATTGCGCTTCTGCGCGGAGATCGGATGCACGGCGGCGAAGTCGCGACCCTCGGTCACCTGCTGCAGGAACGGCAGCAACGCGCCCTTTTCCTTCAGGCGATCGATCTTGTTGACCACCAGCACCACCGGGATGCCGGCGTCGCGCAGCACGTTGAACGCCAGGCTGTCCTCTTCATCCCAGCGACCGGCTTCGATCACCAGCAGGCCCGCATCGACGCCTTCCAGCGAGCCACGCGCGGCGCGGTTCATCACCCGGTTCATCGCCCGCTTCTGCACCTTGTGCAGGCCGGGGGTGTCGACCAGCACCAGCTGGCCTTCCGGATAGGTGGCGATGCCCAGCAGGCGATGGCGCGTGGTCTGCGGACGGTTGGAGACGATGCTGACCTTGGCGCCGACCAGAGCATTGGTCAGGGTCGACTTGCCCACGTTCGGGCGGCCGATGACGGCCACGCTGCCGCAATGATGGGGAGTTTGTTCGCTCACTTGGAATCCAGTTGTTCTAGGACGGCCGCAGCCGCCTGTTGTTCGGCAAGCCGCCGCGAGGCGCCTTCGCCCTCGGTGCTGGCGGCCGGGTCGGCTACGTTGCAGCGTACCCGGAAGTGCTTGGCGTGGTCGTCACCGGATTCTGACACCAGTTCATACTGCGGCAACGCCTTCTGTCGGGCCTGCAGCCATTCCTGCAGGCGGGTCTTGGGGTCCTTCTCGGGCCGGCCGGAGGCCGGCAGTGCCTCGATCGAAGCGCTGAACCAGGGCAGTACCACCGCCCGGCAGGCCTCGAAACCGGCATCCAGGTAGATCGCAGCCACCACGGCTTCCACCGCGTCGGCCAGGATCGAATCACGACGGTGGCCACCGGACTTCATTTCGCCCGGGCCCAGGATCAGCCGCTCGCCCAGCTCCAGGCTACGTCCAATCACCGCCAGCGCGCCCTCACGCACCAGCTCGGCGCGGGCACGGGTCATCGCGCCCTCGTCGGCCTTGGGCCAGCGTCGGTACAACGCCTCGGCCGCCATCATGTTGACGATGCTGTCGCCCAGGAACTCCAGGCGCTCGTTGTGTGGCGCACCGGCACTGCGATGCGTCAGCGCCTGCTTCAGCAGCGCCGGGTCGCGGAAGGGATGACCGATCAGGTCACCACGTTGGAAAGGTTTATTCGGCACCGCTTCGGGTCAGGTCCTGGGATGAATCGAATTTGCCAACCACGTCCAGGTTGCCGACCAGCGGACGGCGCACTTCGTAGTTGACCTTGAGGGTCCAGCCATTGTCGCGACGGTCGAACTTCACGTTGGCCGGCTTCACGTTTTCCGAGTAATTGATGTACAGGCGCTTGAAGAACAGATCCTGGATCCGGGCCGGCTCCATGCTGCCCACGCCCGGCTCCTTGGCCAGGCTCTTCATCGCCGAGCGCACCGCGTAATACTCCTGGTACATCGGGAACAGCTTCATGCCGATGTAAAGGAAGAAACCCACCACGATCAGGACCGCCAGGAACGAGGTCAGGGTCATGCCACGCTGCGTGTTCATCGTCTTCATTGCGTTCTCCCCAGATACGCGTTGGATGTGAAGGTACTCAGTTGATGCTCGAGCCGATCCGCGACGGCTCGAAGCCATCCTTGCAGAACCAGCCCTGGCAGTTCAGCCAGATCAGGAAGGCCTTGCCGCGCAGGTTTTCTTCCGGCAGCAGGCCCCAGAAGCGGCCATCGTCGCTATTGTCACGATTGTCGCCCATCACCAGGTACTTGCCGGCCGGTACGGTCCACTGGCCCTGGCCACGCGGATAGTCGGTCTCCAGCACGGTATGGGTACGGCCCGGCAGGTGCTCGACCAGCAGGTTGGCGCCCTCGCCCTGGCCCTTGTGCCCGGCATAGATGCCCTTGTTGTCGTACTTCAGCGGTTCGCCATTGAGGATCACGCCGTCGCCTTCGAAGACCACGGTGTCACCCGGCACGCCGATCACGCGCTTGATGAAGTTCTCGCCCTTGGCCGGATCGTTGTCGCTGTGGCCGGGGAAGTGGAACACCACCACGTCGCCGCGCGACGGCTCGCCGAAGGGGACGATCTTGGTGTTGCTGATCGGCAGGCGCAGGCCGTAGGAAAACTTGTTGACCAGGATGAAATCGCCGATCAGCAGGTTCGGCATCATCGAGCTGGACGGGATCTTGTACGGCTCGGCGATGAAACTGCGCACGATCAGCACGATCGCCAGCACCGGGAAGAATGCACGCGAGTAGTCCACCAGCACCGGCTCGGTGTCGAGCAGGCCCGCGCGCTGGGCGCGGCGCTTGGCGAGGTACAGCTTGTCGGCGAGCAGGATCAGGCCCGAGGCCAGGGTCAGCACGACCAGGAGGATCTCAAACAGTTTCATTCAGGGTCCTTTGCAACGTCACCAGACGACCGGCCCCGCGAGGCCGGTGCGGGCTTACTTGTTGTCCATCTGCAGCACGGCCAGGAACGCTTCCTGCGGGATCTCCACGCGGCCGACCTGCTTCATGCGCTTCTTGCCTTCCTTCTGCTTTTCCAGAAGCTTCTTCTTGCGCGAGACGTCGCCACCATAGCACTTGGCCAGCACGTTCTTGCGCATCGCCTTGACCGTGGTGCGGGCGATGATCTGCGAGCCGACGGCAGCCTGGATGGCCACGTCGAACATCTGGCGGGGGATCAGGTCCTTCATCTTCTCGCACAGCTCGCGGCCGCGGCGGTCGGCGTGGCTGCGGTGCACGATCAGCGACAGTGCGTCGACCTTGTCACCGTTGATCAGCACGTCAACGCGCACGAACGGGCCGGCGTCGAAGCGCACGAAGTGGTAATCCAGCGAGGCATAGCCACGGCTGACCGACTTGAGCTTGTCGAAGAAGTCCAGTACCACCTCGGCCATCGGCAGCTCGTAGCTGATCTGCACCTGGCTGCCCAGGTAGTTGATGCCGATCTGGCTTCCGCGCTTTTCTTCGCACAGCTTGATGATGTTGCCGATGTACTCCTCGGGAGTGAGCACGTTGGCGCGGATGATCGGCTCGCGGATCTCCTCGACCTGGTTCACCGGCGGCAGCTTGGCCGGGTTGTCCATGTTGATGACCGAGCCGTCGGTCTTCAGGACCTCATACACCACCGTCGGCGCGGTGCTGATCAGGTCCAGGTTGTATTCGCGTTCCAGGCGCTCCTGCACGATCTCCATGTGCAGCATGCCCAGGAAGCCGCAGCGGAAGCCGAAGCCCATCGCTTCGGAGCTTTCCGGCTCGAAACGCAGCGCGGCATCGTTCAGGCGCAGCTTGTCCAGCGCTTCGCGCAGGTCCGGGTAGTCTTCGGCATCGACCGGGAACAGGCCGGCGAACACGCGCGGCTGCATTTCCTGGAAGCCCGGCAGCGGCTTCGGCGCCGGATCGCCGGCCAGGGTGAGGGTGTCGCCGACCGGGGCACCATGCACGTCCTTGATGCTGGCGGTGACCCAGCCCACTTCACCGGCACGCAGCGCCGGCAGCACCTTGCGCTTGGGAGTGAACACGCCGACGTTGTCGACCTGGTGGTTGCGGCCGGTCGACATCACCTGCAGCTTGTCACCGGCCTTGATCTCGCCCTGCATCACGCGCACCAGCGAGACCACGCCCAGGTAGTTGTCGAACCACGAGTCGATGATCAGCGCCTGCAGCTTGTCGGTGTCGCGCGGCACCGGCGGCGGGATGCGATGGACGATCGCCTCCAGCACGTCCTGCACGTTGAGGCCGGTCTTGGCACTGACCGGCACGGCGTCGGAGGCGTCGATGCCGATCACGGCCTCGATCTCGGCCTTGGCGCGCTCGATGTCGGCGGTGGGCAGGTCGATCTTGTTGATCACCGGCACCACTTCCAGGCCCTGCTCCACTGCGGTATAGCAGTTGGCCACCGACTGCGCTTCCACGCCCTGCGCCGCATCGACCACCAGCAGCGCGCCTTCGCAGGCGGCCAGCGAGCGGCTGACTTCATAGGAGAAGTCGACGTGGCCGGGGGTGTCGATGAAGTTCAGGTGATAGGTCTGCCCGTCCTTGGCCAGGTACGGCAGTGACACCGATTGCGCCTTGATCGTGATGCCACGCTCGCGCTCGATGGGATTGGAGTCGAGCACCTGCGCTTCCATCTCGCGGGCCTGCAGGCCACCACAGAGCTGGATGATGCGGTCGGCCAGCGTGGACTTGCCGTGGTCGACATGGGCGATGATGGAGAAGTTGCGGATGTTCCGCATCGAATCAGAAGACATAGGTGGCGGCGGCGCGCGGCGTCGTCAGGGTAACGGTCGATTATCGCACGCCCGGCGCCCGGCCGCGAAAACTGCCTCATCGGACCGGGTCCAGAACGGACGAAGCCCCGCCGGGGCGGGGCTTCGGGGGCGGCGCCGGCGCCGCCGAAGCGGCCCTGGCAGGGGCCTTACTGGCCGGCCTTCACCGCCACGAAGGCGCTGTTGCCGTTGGCCGTGCGGACCAGCAGCATCACCACGTCGTCCTTCTTGAAGCTGGACAACGCCCGGTTCAGGGCATCCACGCTGCCGACCGCAGTGCGGCCGACCTGCAGGATCACCATGCCCGGCGACAGGCCGGCATCGCGTGCTGCCTGGCCCTTGACCCCGGTGATGCGCACGCCTTCATTGCCGTTGAGCCCCAGCTGCTTGCGCTGGGCCGCGTTCAGGTCGCTGACGTCAAGCCCCAGCAGGGCGTTGGCACCGGTCTGCGGAGCCGCCTCGCCAGCGCCAGCCGACGGCCCGCGGGCATTGGCCTGCCCATCCTCGCTCAGTGCGGTCAGCGTGGCACTGAGCTCATGCGGCTTGCCGTCGCGGTAAACCACCAGGTTCACCTTGCTGCCCGGCGCCATCGCACCGATCAGCGGCGGCAGGTCGGACCAGCTGTTGACCGCGCTGCCGTTGACCGAGCGGATGACATCGCCCACCTGCACGCCGGCCTTGGCGGCCGCACTGCCGGCCACGATCTGGTTGACCAGCGCGCCGCGGCTGTCCGGCAGGCCCAGTCCCTGCGCCTTCAGCGAATCGATCGGTTCGACCACCGCGCCGAGCTGGCCGCGGGTGACCTTGCCGCTCTTCTTGATCTGCTCGACCGCGCTCATCGCCAGGTCGATCGGGATCGCGAAGCTGATGCCCATGTAGCCGCCGGAGGCCGAGAAGATCTGCGAGTTGATGCCGACCACTTCGCCGCGGGTGTTCAGCAGCGGACCGCCGGAATTGCCCTGGTTGATCGCCACGTCGGTCTGGATGAACGGCACGTAGCGCTGGTCAGGACCCCCCGTACTGCGACCGACGGCGCTGACCACGCCGGCGGTAACGGAATGGTCGAGGCCGAACGGCGAGCCGATCGCGACAACCCATTGGCCCGGCTTCAGGGTGTTGGAATCACCCACGCGCACGGTGGGCAGGTTCTTGCCATCGATCTTGAGCAGGGCCACGTCGTACTGCTGGTCGCTGCCGACCACCTTGGCGGTGAACTCGCGGCTGTCGCCCAGCTTGACCTTCACCTCGCTGGCGTCGGCCACCACGTGGTAGTTGGTCAGTACATAGCCATCGGGCGAGATGATGAAGCCCGATCCCATGCCACGCCCCTTGATGCTGGGACCGCCATCCTGCCCACCCGGCCCCTGCCCCGGCATCGGGAAATCAGGGCCGAAGAAGCGGCGGAAGAACTCGGGCATGTCATCGTCGCCCATCGGGCCGCGCGAGGCCTGGCGGTTGTTGCGGACGATGGTGGTGTCGACGTTGACCACGCCCGGGCCGACCTGTTCGACCAGGTTGGTGAAGTCGGGCAGGCCGCTGACCAGCGGTTGTGCAGGCGCCCGCGGCGCCGCGGCCGGCGCAGGTTGGGCCGGGGCGGCAGGCGCCGGCGCCGGCGCCTGCGCGCAGGCCACCAGGGGAAGGGTCAGGGCCAGCAGGCCAATGGCCTGCGTGCGAAGTCGGGGAGTCATCGGACGGCAACCTCCGGGTCGGATGGAAAGAGGAATACGGGCCCCGCCGACGGCGGGGCGTGAAGGCGCCCGGCTCAGTCGCGCGGGCGCGGCGGCACCGGCAGGTCGTCCTGCAGGCGCGGCTCGAACGGGTAGAACGCGGCACCGCCGGCGCGGGCCGGGAAACTGGCATTGAGCGCGCCACCTGCGGTCGGCGCCAGGCTGGAGCGCGGCCACGGCCGGGCCTGCAGCCCGCCGACCTCGCCGAATGGCAGGTTGCGGTTGGCGTTGGCCGGTACGGTCGGAGCCAGCGGTGCCTGCACGGCGGCGATGGCGCGCTGCGGAGCGTCATCGCGCTGGGCGGCACGCGCGGCCTGCTGGCTGCGGGTTGCACTGGCGCGGCGGGCGTCCTGGCGACGGCTGGTAGCAGCCATCGCCACAGCCGGCGCCGCCGCCACGGCCATCGCGGCGGTATCCACCGATGCTTCGGTCACCGGGGCCGGCGAGGTCGGCGCCGGCGGCAGTTCCGCCTGGCTGGCGATCACCTGGGGGGCCAATGGCTCGCCGGGAGTGGCCTCCTTCAGCTTCTCGCCCCCCATGAACAGGGCGACCGCAGCAACCGATGCGGCCAGAGCCGCGCCGCCGCCCCAGGCCCGCCAGCCACTGCGACGTACCTGGCGACGCGGCTCGGCCTGCGACGTTGGCTCGGCCGCGATGGCGGCAGCCACGGCGGCACTGAACCCGGCCGGAGCCAGTGCCGACGCCTGCCCGCGCATCACGTCGCCCAGCAGCTGCCAGCGCTCCTGGCAACCGGCCAGCTCGGGGTCGTGCTCCATCCGGCGCAGCAGGAAACGCGCTTCATCGGCGCCCAGCTCGCCATCGACCAGGGCCGACAGCTGCTCGCGATGGCGCTGGTCCAGGCGCTGCCCGGCGGGCGATTGATGGTTCTGCGATTCGTTGAACGGGTTACTGGTCATACGCGGCTCTTCTCACGGGTGGCGCTGCCGATGTCCAGCAGCGGCCGGAGTTCGGTGTCGATCGCCTCGCGCGCCCGGAAGATCCGTGAACGCACCGTGCCGATCGGGCACCCCATCTTCTGCGCGATATCCTCGTAGCTCAGGCCTTCCACCTCGCGCAGGGTGATCGCTGACCGGAGTTCTTCCGGCAGCGCGTTGACGGCCTTCATCACCGTCTGTTCCAGCTCCTGGCGCATCAACTCGCGTTCGGGCGTGTCGGTGTCACGCAGGCGCGTACCACTGTCGAACTGTTCGGCATCGCCGATGTCGATGTCATCGGTCGGCGGCCGTCGATTGTGTGAAGCCAGGTAGTTTTTGGCGGTATTCACGGCGATTCGATGCAACCAGGTTGAGAACTGGGCATCGCCACGGAAACTCCCGATCGCGCGGTAGGCACGGATGAAAGTGTCCTGGGCGACGTCCTGACATTCGCTCCAGTCGGCGATGTAGCGACCGACGAGGGCCACCACCCGATGCTGGTACTTGCGCACCAGGACATCGAAGGCGGCACTCTCGCCGTGCTGCACGCGCCGGACCAGTTCCAGATCCAGCTCCTGTGGTGTATCAACCTCGGCCATGAGGGGCCGCACTCCTGTCAGCCCAACCGACGTCGGGCAATGAGACTGCCAATCCCGGGAAAAGTTCAGTCGCCGATCACCTGGCGCCGCACCAGCTTTTAACCACCGTTCCGTTAGCGTCCCGGTCCACGGCCATGGATCCGGGGGCGCCACTCCCCTGCTATTGGGATTTGACGCGAGGGAAACAACCTCTGGATCATAGCCGCTTCTCCATACACAACCGGATGGAACGTCCATGCTTTCAGGCTTCGATGGTCTCCGCTTCAGCCACTGGCACCCCGAGATCCGCGACGACGGCGTGGTGGTTCTCTCCCTGGATCGTCAGGACAGCAGCGTCAACGCGATGTCGCAGGACGTGCTGCTGGAGCTGGGCGACCTGCTTGAGCGCATCGCGCTGGACCCACCCAAGGGCGTGGTGGTCCAGTCGCTGAAGAAGGCCGGCTTCATTGCCGGTGCCGACCTGAAGGAGTTCCAGGAATTCGACCGTCGCGGCACCGTCAATGACGCGATCCGTCGTGGCCAGGCCACCTATCAGAAGCTGGCCGAGCTGCCCTGCCCCACCGTTGCGGCGATCCACGGCCACTGCCTGGGAGGCGGCACCGAACTGGCGCTGGCCTGCCGCTACCGCGTGGCGTCCAATGACAGCAGCACCCGCATCGGCCTGCCGGAAACCCAGCTTGGCATCTTCCCGGGCTGGGGCGGCAGCGCCCGCCTGCCGCAGTTGGTGGGCGCGCCGGCGGCAATGGACTTGATGCTGACCGGCCGCACCCTGTCGGCCTCGGCCGCGCGTGGCATCGGCCTGGTCGACAAGGTGGTGGCGCCAGCGGTGGTGCTCGACACCGCCGTCGCGCTGGCGCTGTCCGGCACCACCCGCCCGTTCAAGCAGCGCGCGACGGCATGGGCCACCAACACCTGGCTGGCACGCAGGCTGCTGGCGCCGCAGATGGTCAAGCAGGTCGCACGCAAGGCGAAGAAGGACCAGTACCCGGCGCCGTACGCGCTGATCAGCACCTGGCAACGCAGTGGCGGCAAGCCCATCCAGGCCCGCCTGGACGCCGAGCGGCGCGCCGTGGTCAAGCTGGCCAGTACACCGACCGCGCGCAATCTGATCCGTATCTTCTTCCTCACCGAGCGACTGAAGGGCCTGGGCAGTGGTGATTCCGGCATCCGTCACGTGCACGTGGTCGGCGCCGGCGTGATGGGCGGCGACATCGCCGCGTGGGCCGCTTACAAGGGCTTCGAGGTGACCCTGCAGGACCGCGAGCAGCGCTTCATCGACCCGGCCATGGAACGCGCACAGGCGCTGTTCGCCAAGAAGGTGCGCGACGAAAGCAAGCGCCCAGCCGTGGCCGCACGCCTGCGTGCCGACCTGGAAGGCAATGGGGTTGCCCAAGCGGATCTGGTGATCGAGGCGATCATCGAGAACCCGGAAGCCAAGCGTGCGCTGTACCAGACGCTGGAACCGAAGATGAAGCAGGACGCCCTGCTGACCACCAATACCTCGTCGATCCCACTGGTGGAACTGCGCGATCACATCCAGCGCCCGGCGCAGTTCGCCGGCCTGCACTACTTCAACCCGGTAGCGCAGATGCCGCTGGTGGAAATCATCCACCACGATGGCATGGCGCCGGAGACCGAGCGCCGCCTGGCCGCGTTCTGCAAGGCGCTGGGCAAGTTCCCGGTGCCGGTGGCCGGCAGTCCGGGCTTCCTGGTCAACCGCGTGCTGTTCCCGTACATGCTGGAAGCCGCCACCGCCTACGCCGAAGGCGTCCCGGGCCCGGTGATCGACAAGGCCGCAGTGAAGTTCGGCATGCCGATGGGCCCGATCGAACTGATCGACACCGTCGGCCTGGACGTGGCCGCCGGCGTCGGCCGCGAACTGGCACCGTTCCTGGGCCTGCAGATTCCGGCCGCGCTGCAGACGGTGGAACCGGACAAGCGTGGCAAGAAGGATGGCCAGGGCATCTACACCTGGGAAAACGGCAAGCCGAAGAAACCGGACGTGGCCAGCGACTACCAGGCCCCGGCCGACCTGGAAGACCGCCTGATCCTGCCGCTGTTGAACGAGGCAGTGGCGTGCCTGCACGAAGGCGTGGTGGCCGATGCGGACCTGCTGGATGCCGGCGTGATCTTCGGCACCGGTTTCGCCCCGTTCCGCGGCGGTCCGATCCAGCACATCCGTGCGGTCGGTGCCGATGCGATCGTCGAGCGGTTGAAGGCGCTGCAGCAGCGCCACGGCGACCGTTTCGCCCCGCGCCCGGGCTGGGACAACCCCGCCCTGCGCGAACCAGTGGTTTGAGTTGATCGGCCGGGCCTGCGGCCAGGCACCCGCAGAGGCAACCGCCGAAGCAAAAACCAGAGCCAGAGCCGGAGCAACAGCCGGCTCTGGCTTTTCTGTTTGTTGGGCGGGGCGGTGTCGGGGTGCGGGGACGCCGTAAACCCGTCCTTGGGGGCTTGGC
>NZ_KV791456.1:0-22802 GCF_001807895.1 Stenotrophomonas sp. HMSC10F07 | reverse complement strand
CATCCACGCATGGCGTGGATCTACTGTAGAGCCGAGCCCATGCTCGGCTGCCTTTCGGTAGGCAGCCGAGCATGGGCTCGGCTCTACAGGAAACCTTACCCCCGCCAGCGCATCAGCAGATCGCGCAACGGGGTCAGTGCCGTGGCCATGCCCGCCAGCACGCCGATCGTGTTGGCAATGGCGTCCATCGGATCGGCAGTGCGGTTGCTGGTCAGCGCACCCTGCGCGAACTCGATGCCGACACCCATCGCCACCAGCCCCACGCCCACCCATAGCAGCGGGCGCCCCGGCCGGAACAGCTGCACTGCGCTGCCGGCCAGGATGAAGTAGGCGAGGAAGTGCTCGCCCTTGTCGCTGTTTTCCGGCAGCGGAATCGGCGGTGGCGGGATCAGGCAGACCACGACCACCAGCAGTACCGCCAGCACCCACAGCACAGTCCACAGCCGCGGCCGCCGCAGCGGCTTGATCAGCGGCAACGCACTGCTCACAGGCGCCAGCTCAGGTCGCCCAGTTCGAACGCCGGCTCGAAATCGATACCACGCTGCAGGCCGATGGCCTGGAAGCGCTCACCCATCTCGGTCGGCAGGGTCAGCTTCTTCACCTGGTCACGCAGCTGGATGCGGCCGACCTCATCCGTGCGCTCTTCGGCCAGCAGCAGCACCTGGTCCAGGCCGTTGCCGAGCAGGAAACTGGCCTGGCTGCAGTACCCCGCCAGTTCGAAACCACCGTGCATGCCCGCCTCGGCCATCGCGGTGAAATCCACCGAGGCGGTGATGTCCTGCAGGCCCGGCCAACGATGCACGTCGTTGTGCACGTGGTGGCGGTAGAACGCGCGGACCGTACCATCGTCGCGGTCGTGCTGGTAGAACTCGCTGCGGCTGTAACCGTAATCGACGAACAGCATCGCACCACGCTGCAGGCCGCCAGCCACTGCCTGCAGCCAGTACGGCAGCTGCGGCAGCACCTCGGAGCGGTAACCGTCGGCAAAGGGCTTTTCCAGGTAACGCTCGATGTGGCGCACCGCACCGTTGAGCAGGATGTCAGCGGGCTGCGCGCCACGGATGAAGTTGCCTTCGCCATCAAGCTCGACGGTTTCCTCGTAGACCTCGCCGTCCCGGATCAGGAAGCGCGGGGTCGGCAGCGCATCGATCACCTCGTTGGCGAACACCACGCCCTCCCAGTCCTCCTCGAACGGGCGGTCGATCCAGTCCACGCGCGCGGCCAACTCGGCCGGCAGGTTCTGCTGCAGGCGCTGCTGCTGGCGCTCGCGCAGGTCGGCGCTGGGTTCGAGGATGGCGTAGCGCGACGGCAGCGCGTCCAGTTCGGCCAGGCGCAGCAGCACGGCCTCGGCGAAGGCGCCGGTACCGCCCCCCAGTTCCAGCATGCGGGCCTGCGCGCCCAGCTGCGCGAACACCGGCGCCAGCGCATTGGCCACGCTGCCGGCGAACAGGCTGCCGAGCTCGGGTGCGGTGGTGAAGTCGCCGCTGCCACCGAACTTGCTGGCGCCGGCGCTGTAGTAGCCCCAGCCGGGGGTGTACAGGCACAGCTCCATGAAGCGCGAGAACGGCATCGCCCCGCCCTGCGCAAGGATTTCGGCACGCAGGGCGGCCGCCAGCTGGTCGCTGTGGGCCAGGGCATCGGCTTCGGGCAGGGGGAAGGTGGGCTGCATGGCGTCTTCGAATGCGGTGACAATGGTGCACAGGATAGCCGAGCCTTGGAGGACCCTCGATGAGCGATACCCACCCCGTGGTCCTGATCACCGGCAGCGCGCGCCGGATCGGTGCGGCCATCGCCCGCCAGTTCCACGCCTGTGGCTGGTCGGTGGTACTGCATGCCAACACCTCCAGCGCCGAACTGCAGCAGGCCGCGTTCGATTTCGAAAATGTGCGGCCGGGCAGCGTGCTTGCGCTGCAGGCCGACCTGCGTGACGCCGACGCCCTGCCCGACCTGGTGGAACAGGCCGTTACCCACTTCGGCCGCCTGGACGCACTGGTCAACAACGCCTCCAACTTCTATGCCACCCCGCTCGGCCAGGTCACCGCCGAGGCAATGGACGAGCTGTACGCGGTCAACGCGCGCGCGCCGCTGCTGCTGTCACAGGCCGCCGCGCCCTACCTGCGCCGCCAGCAGGGCTGCATCGTCAACCTGACCGACCTGCACGGCACCGATCCGATGCGCGACCACATCGCCTACACGATGGCCAAGGCCGCGCTGGAGATGGCCACCCGTTCGTTGGCGCTGGAGCTGGCGCCGAAAGTGCGGGTCAATGCGGTGGCGCCCGGCGCGATCCTGTGGCCCGAACAGGGCAAGGACGATTTCGCCCGCGAGGCGCTGCTGGCGCGCACGCCTTTGGCGCGGATCGGTACGGTCGAGGAGATTGCCGAAGCGGTGTACTGGCTGGTGGCCGAAGCCAGCTTCGTCACCGGCCACACATTGCGCGTGGATGGCGGGCGCACCGTCAGCTGAAATGTTGCCGGCCAGCGGCCGGCACCACCGGTAGCGCCGGGCCATGCCCGGCGAGCGCAGCGGCAACAACAACCCATCAATCCAGGTCAACCACCTCGAACGCCTCGCCAAACTGCGCGTGCGCGCGCCACAGCGTGGCCAGGTCCAGCCCGCTGACCGGATCGATGAAGTCTGGCGCGATGTCGGCCAGCGGCTTCAGCACGAAGGCATGCTTCAGTTCGGGACGGGGAATGCGCAGGTGGCCGGGACCTTCCACCACCAGGTCGCCGTAGAACACCACGTCGATATCCAGGGTCCGGTCGGAGAAGCGCGGCCCGCTGCGGTCGCGGCCGTGCGCGTCTTCCAGCGCATGCAGCCAGTCGTCCAGTTCCTGCAGCGGCAAGTCAGTCTCGATCGCCACCGCGTTGTTGAGGAAGGCCGGGCCGTCGAAGCCGACCGCGGCGGTACGGTAGGCCGGCGAGACCTGCAGCGCGCCGAAGCGCTCGCGCAGGGCCGCCACCGCGGCGTGGAGGTAGCGGCGGGGCTGGACATTGCTGCCCAGGCTCAGGAGCACGGTCGTCATGCGGTTCAGGTGGCAGCGATGGGGGCGTGGACATGCCGTCGTCACGGCGGCCTGCCTACAATCCGGGACGCACATGATAGGGCACCGACATGACCTATTGCGTTGGAATCGAGGTGGACGAGGGCCTGGTCTTCGCTGCCGACACCCGGACCAATGCCTCGCTGGACGATGTACGCGTGCATCGCAAGCTGCACGTGTTCGAATATCCCGGCCAGGCAGCCTACGTGCTGATGGCGGCTGGCAACCTGGCCACCACCCAGTTGCTGGTGTCGCGCCTGGGGCGCGATGCCGACGAACGGCGCTCACCCAACCTGCGCGACATGACTCACCTTTTCGAGGCCGCCGCGTACGTTGGCCAGTTGCTGGTGGACAGCCAGGTGCACAGCAGCCACAGTGAACATGGCCACGATGGGGTCAATACCCAGGCCACGCTGATCTTCGGCGGCCAGATTGCCGGTGAGCGGCCTGGGCTGTACATGATCTACCCGCTCGGCAACGCCATCGCCGCCTCACCGGAGACGCCCTACCTGCAGATCGGTGAATCCAAGTACGGCAAGCCGATCCTCGACCGCATCCTCAGCCCCGCCACGCGCCTGGAGGATGCCGCCCGCACGGCGATCGTCTCGTTGGACTCCACCATCCGTTCCAATCTGTCGGTAGGCCTGCCGATCGACCTGGCGCTGCTGCGCGACGGTGAACTGCGCATCGGCCAGCAACTGCGGCTGGGCGCGGATTCAGCGCTGTACGCCGATATCCACCAGAACTGGTCACGGCGCCTGGAACAGGCGGTGGACGCCCTGCCGCGGTTCCCCTGGGAAACCGCCCTGTAGAGCCGAGCCCATGCTCGGCCGTCGAGGTCAATGCGAACAGCAGCCGAGCATAGGCTCGGCTCTACAGAACCCCAGCGGCATCAGCCCAGCGCCTCGGCCACTGCGCGGAACACCTGTTGCATCTGCAGCGGCTTGCGCAGTACATGGACGTCCACGCCGGCCGGGAAGGCATCGGCAGGCACCGCCACCGCCGCGTCCTCCAGCACCAGCGCCGGGCCGCGATAGCCCAGCGCAGCCATCTCGCCCAGCAGCTGGCTGGCCGGCAGCAGCTTTGAGCCGGCGTCTGCAATCACCAGCGCCGGCATCGCCTCCTGCTGCATCCAGCGCAGCGCCGCCGGGCCATCGGAGGCCAGCTGCAGCTGATACCCCTGGCTGGACAGCGCGTTGCCGAGCAGCGACAGGCGCGTAGCTTCGCCGTCGACCACCAGGATCGACTGGCCACTGCCCAGGGCCACCAGCTGCTCGATCGGCTCGCTGCCGTCGCTGGCTTCGTGCATCGGCAAGCGCAGCTCGAAGCAGGTGCCCTGCCCCGGCTGGCTGCTGACATGGATGCTGCCGCCGGCGCCTTCGACGATGCGCTTGCAGGAAATCAGACCCAGGCCGGTGCCATCGGCCTTGGTGGTGAAGAACGGATTGAACAGGTGCGACAGCGTGTCCGCATCCATGCCGATGCCTTCATCGGACACGCAGATCTGCATCCAGTCCACGCCATCGCGCTGCCCGGCATGGCTGGCGGTCAGGCTCAGGCGGCCACCGTTGGGCATCGCCTGGATCGCGTTGAGCGCCAAGTTCAGCATTACCTGCTGCAGTTCGGTGTAGTTGGCGTCGACCACCAGGCCTTCGTCCAGCACCTGCAGTTCCAGGCGCACGGCATCGGGCACGTTGCTGCGCAACAGCAGCGCCACCGCGTCGAACAGGCCGTCGATCTCGATGCGCTCGCTCGGCTTGCGCGAACCACGCACGAACGACAGCATCGACTCGGCCATCTCATGGCCGCGGCGGCCACACTCGGCGATGACGTCGGCCAGGTGGTGCAGCTGCGGATCCTCGGTGCGGGCCTTAAGCAGGTCCGGCATGATCAGCAACGGCTGCAGGATGTTGCGCAGGTCGTGGCTGAGCCCGGCGGCAAGCAGAGACAGGCTTTCCAGGCGCTGCGCACGCATCAGTTCGGTTTCCACGCGTGCGCGCTCGACCGCACTGCGTGCATCGCGGATCGCACGCGCGACCGCCGAAGGCAGGCGCGCAGGCTGGTGCTTGATGATGTAGTCGTTGGCGCCCTTCTGCAGCGCCGCTACCGCATTCTCCTCACCCATCGTGCCGGAGACGAAGATGAAGGGCACCTCCGGTGAGGTCTCGCGCACGATGCGCAGCGCGTCGTCACCGGAGAACCCCGGCATGCTCAGGTCGGACAGCACGATGTCCGGCTGGAACACAGCCAGTGCCTGGCGCAGTTCCGCCTCGCTCTCCACACGCTCGAAGCGGGCCTCCAGGCCCGCGTCGAGCATCTGTTCGGACATCAGCTCGGCATCTTCCGGTGAGTCTTCCACCAGCAGGATGCGCAGCGCCCCCAGGGCGGGACCGGTCAGGGGCATGGGCTCACTCGAGTTCCGGTGCCTGGTTGATCAATGCCCAGAACTTGCCCAGGGTCTGCACCGCGCCGAAGAACTGGTCCACGTCCACCGGCTTGACCACGTAGGCGTTCACGCCCATGTCCCAGCTGCGGGCCAGGTCACTTTCCTCGCGCGAAGACGACAGGATCACCACCGGCAGGCGCTTGAGTTCTTCGTGCTCGCGGATCTGCCGCAGCACTTCCAGGCCATCCATGCGCGGCATCTTGATGTCCAGCAGCAGCACCGCCGGCAAGCCTTCCTCGCGGTTGGCGAAGGCGCCGCGGCGCAGCAGGTAGTCCATCACTTCCACGCCGTCCTCGACGTGCACGATGGGATTGGCCAGACGCGCTTCTTCCAGGGCGTCGATCGCCATTTCGGCATCCGCCGGGCTGTCTTCGGCGAGAAGAATGGTGCGCAGAGTCGTCATGCAGAGGGACCTTGTTTGTCCGCGTCGGTCGCGGGGGGCAGGTAGAAGTGGAAAGCAGCGCCGACGTCCGGTTCGGCCTCGGCCCAGATACGGCCACCATGGCGGGTCAGCACGCGGCGCACGCTGGCCAGGCCGATGCCGGTCCCCGGGTAGTCACTGGCCTTGTGCAGGCGCTGGAACACACCGAACAGCTTGCCGGCGTAGGCCATGTCAAAGCCTGCGCCATTGTCGCTGACCGTGAACTGATGGCCGCCGTCGGGCTGCTGCTGGTAGTCAACGCGGATCTTCGCCGGTTCGCGGTTGCCCGAGTACTTCACTGCGTTGCCGAGCAGGTTGAGCCAGACCTGGCGGATCATGTTTTCGTCGCCCACCACGATCGGCAGCGGCGCGATGCTCCACTCCACCTGGTGCGCATGGCCGCTGTTCTCGGCCTCGGCCTGCAGGTTGGAATCGAGCATGGCGCGGGTGTCGGCCACCAGCGACTGCATGTCCACCGCCTGCTGCCGCATCGCCGCGCGGCCAAGTCGCGAGTAGACCAGCAGGTCGTCGATCAACGCTGCCATGCGCCGGGCCGAACTGGAAATCACGTCCAGATAGTGGCGGCTCTTGTCATCAGCCTGATCGCCGAGGTGGCGCGACAGCTTGTCGGAGAATCCTGCCACGTGGCGCAGCGGTGCACGCAGGTCATGCGAGACCGAATAGCTGAAGGCCTCCAGCTCGCGGTTGACCTCGGACACCTGCGCAACCTTTCCTTCCAGCTGGCGGTTCAGCTCTTCGACGCGCAGCTGCACTGCGCGCTGCATGGTGACGTCGCTGATGGTCAGCAGCACCACCTCGTCATCGCTGTCGGGCAGCGGCATGCGCCGCGCGTTGAGCAGCATGTGGCGCACCATGCCGTCGGCGGTGCGCTGCTCGTGCTCGAAGTCCCACAGTTCGCGACCGCGCGACAGTACGTCGGCCAGGCGCTGCCGGACCACCGGGTCCTGCCATGCGTTGTCGCCAACGTTTTCCAGCAGCAGGCCGTCGGCGCGCTCGTCCTGCAGGCCGTACAGTTCAGCGAATGCTGGATTGTGCAGCTGCACGCGCAGGTCGCGGTCGAGCAGCACGATCGGTTCGCGCACGGTCTGCAGCACCGACGCCGCACGTGCAGCCGAGCGCAGCGATTGCCGCTCCGCATGCAGGCGACGGCCGATCTGCCGCTGCAGCAGCCACAGCACCAGGCCGAGCAGCGCCAGCTGGATCAGCAGCGAACTCCACGACACCAGTTCGGTCTGCTTGCGCTGGCGTGCCGCCTGCTCGGCGCGCAGCGCCAGCAGCTTCTGCTCGCTGGCCTGCAGTTCTTCCACCAGCCCGCGGATGGGATAGCGCGTACTCAGGTCCTGCACCAGCTCGCGCTGGTCGCTGTTCGGTTCGGACCTGGCCAACTCGCGGGCAAGTGCCATGCGGCCTTCCAGCATCGATTCGATCCGACCGATGCGGATCAGCTGGTCGGGATTGTCGCGGGTCATCCGGCCCAGTTCGGCCAGGCGCCCGGGAATTTCATCGGCCCGGGCCATGCGTTCGCGCAGGCCGGGGGCATCCACGCCCTTGGACAGGGTCAACGCGGCCGATTCGACATCGCGCACATCGGCCTGCAATTGCTGCAGTGCCACGCCCACGGCCTGGGTATGATTGACCCAGGCCATCGCTTGTTCGCTGTCCTGCTGCAGTTTGCGCAGGGTCAACCACGGCACCACGATGATCGCGGCGGCGGCCAGCGCCAAGGCCGGCAGCCGCCAGCGGTCCCAGATGTCGTCACTGAAAACCAGCGCCATAGTTCCTCGTCAGCTCTGCCGCGACGCGTTGGCCGGGCCGAGCCCGGTTGCGGCGGAACCGGCAATATAGCGCAGGCGGTCACAACTCTGGAATTTCCAGCGTAATCGGCTGAACGGGTTGGCAATCAGACCTGTAGGGCCAAGCCCATGCTCGGCTGCCTTGGAGTGCCAGCCGAGCATGGCTCGGGTCTACAGGTCAGCGGGCGCCCCACGCGGGGCGCCCAACCGGTTCAGCGCTTGGCGGCAGCGCTGACCTTCAATGCGGCGGCATCGACGCGGGTCACGCCCTTGATGCCTTTGGCGGTGGTGACCGCCTTGTCCTTCTCGGCCTGGGTGGCCACGGTGCCGCTCAGGCTGACCACGCCGTTCACCGTTTCCACCTTGATCTCGGTGCCCGGGACGTTGCTGCTGGTCAGCAGGTCCGCCTTCACCTTGGTGGTGATCCAGCTGTCGGTCACCGGTTCGTTGGAATCATGGCGATCCGCGTGGGTAGCCGGATGTGCGCTGGTGGTCGGCGGGCTCTTGGCGGCCGGGTCCTTGGCGAATGCGGCCGAGGAGGACAGTGCCAGGCCCAGCGTCAGGGCAGAAGCAATCAGCGTGCGAGTGGTATTGCTCATCGTGTCGTTCTCCTTCGGGATGTGCTGCCAGTCTGGACAAGCGCACGTGGAGCAGGCGTGGCGTCGTGGTCATGCCGCCGTGAATCGAAGCGTTTCCAACGGCAACGGTTCAGTTTTGGGTTGTCCGCATCCGTCGTTTACCCTGCCCTTCCCTCCTGCCGGAGCTCTGCCATGCGCCCCGACCTGCACCTGGCCCTGATCGGCTACGGCCTCGCCGGCCGCGTCTTCCATGCGCCGCTGATCCAGCACACGCCCGGCCTGGCCCTGCACAGCATCGTCAGCTCGCAGCGCGACACGTTGCTGCGCACGTTCAGCAACGTACACGTGCGTGCAACGCCACAGGACGTGTTCGACGATCCAGCGGTGGATGCGGTGGTGATCGCCACGCCGAACGAACAGCACGCGCCGCTGGCGATGGCCGCGCTGGCCGCCGGCAAGCACGTGCTGGTCGACAAACCCTTTGCGCTGGATGTGGCCGAAGCGGAAACGGTACTGGCCACGGCACGCGACGCCGGCCGCATCGCCACCGTGTTCCAGAACCGGCGCTTCGATGCCGACTTCCTCACGCTTCAGGCGCTGCTGTCCGAAGGCACGCTGGGCGAGGTGGCCGAATGCCATGCGCATTTCGACCGCTACCGGCCGCAGGTGCGCGACCGTTGGCGCGAACAGGACGGGCCAGGCAGTGGCCTGTGGTACGACCTCGGCCCGCACCTGCTGGACCAGATGCTGGTGCTGTTCGGCTGGCCCAACGCCATCGATGCGGATCTGGCCGTGCAGCGCCAAGGTGGCGCCGGCATCGACTACTTCCACGCCGTACTGCACTACCCGCGGCATCGCGCCATCGTGCATGCCGGTTCGCTGGTGGCTGCCCCTGCCCCGCACTTCAGCGTGCATGGCGGCAAGGCCAGCTGGATCAAGTACGGCCTGGATGTGCAGGAGGCCCAGCTGCGCCGCGGCGTAGCGCCGGGTGCGCCCGGATGGGGCATCGATCCCCGGCATGGCGAACTGGTGCACTGTGATGCAGAAGACAATGTTCTGCGCAGCACCGTCGACAACCTGCCCGGCGACTATCGTCGGTTGTATGCGCAGTTCGCCGCGGCGATGCACGGCGACGGCGAAGCGACGGTCAGCCCGATGCAGGCATTGCAGTTGATGCGGCTGCTGCAGGCCGGCATGGACAGCGCGCGTGAAGGGCGGCGGATCGCGTTGCACTGACCAGTAGATCCACGCCATGCGTGGATGACGTGGCAACGATCGGAGAAGGCTCTTGTAGAGTCGAGCCATGCCCGATTGGCTGCATGGGGTCAGAGCCCTTTCCTGCGGAAAGGGGTCCGACCCCAGCAGTGCTTACGACTTCTTGATGGCGTGGCCGCCGAATTCATTGCGCATCGCCGACAGCAGGCGATCGGTGAACGAATTCGATTCGCGCGAACGCAGGCGTTCCAGCAGCGACAACGTGATCACCGGTGCCGGCACGTCCAGCGCGATGGCTTCGGCCACGGTCCAGCGGCCTTCACCGGAATCCTCGACGTACGGTGCGATGCCATCCAGCGACGGATTGCGCTTGAGGGCTTCGGCAC
Source organism: Stenotrophomonas sp. HMSC10F07 (assembly GCF_001807895.1). Classification (NCBI taxonomy): domain Bacteria; kingdom Pseudomonadati; phylum Pseudomonadota; class Gammaproteobacteria; order Lysobacterales; family Lysobacteraceae; genus Stenotrophomonas; species Stenotrophomonas sp. HMSC10F07. Next base: position 12,896 of record NZ_KV791456.1, on the reverse strand, counting down.
TCAGGTCCAGCAGCCACGAACGCACCACGCTGCCGTGGCGCCACACCTCGGCGACCTGGGCCAGGTCCAGTTCCATTTCCTGCTTGCGCTCCATCAGCGCGAAGCCTTCGGCATAGGCCTGCATCATCCCGTACTCGATGCCGTTGTGGACCATCTTGGTGAAATGGCCGGCGCCGGATGGACCAACACGCGCCCAGCCGCGATCCTCCGCCGGAGCCAGCGTGCGCAGCAGCGGTGCGATCTGCTCCACCACCGATGCTTCGCCACCGACCATCAGGCTGTAGCCTTCCTGCAGGCCCCACACGCCGCCGCTGGTGCCGCAGTCGACGTAGCCCAGATCGTCCTCCGCCAGCGCCTTGGCGCGACGGATCGAGTCCTGGTAGTTGGAGTTGCCGCCGTCGATGACGATGTCACCCTCAGCCAGGTGCGGGGTCAGCTGTCCCAGCGTCTGGTCGACGGTTTCACCCGCCGGCACCATCAGCCACACCACGCGCGGCACCGGCAGCGCGGCCACGGCGGCGGCCAGCGAATCAACCACCTCCAGGCCGGCCTCTGCAGCACGCTGGCGCGCACTTCCGCCCGGGTCGTAGCCGACCACGCGGTGGCCGCCGCGATGCAGGCGCTGGGCCATGTTGGCGCCCATGCGGCCGAGGCCGATCATTGCAATATCCATTGTTTCACCTTCAGTTGGGGTCTAGGGTCAGGCTGCCTGGCCTGCCGGTAGCCGCGCAGTGGCGCAGCTGCGCCTCGCGCCAACGCCGGTAGAGCGTGGTATGCAGATTGTGCACCGCCAGGTCGATGGAAAACGGCGTTCTCGGGTTGCGATCGAGCAGGCGGACGATGTGGTAGCCGATAGGACGTATACCGCGCGGATGCACGTAGATCACGAACTGCTGGTAGAACGGATCGTCCAGCAGCTGAACCATGCGCACCAGAGCCGCGTGGTAGCGCGGTGCCAGGCGCGCGCGCAGCTGTGGATCGCGCTCGAACAGCAGGCGCTCGAAATAGCGCTGGCCGATGCGCGGGATGTCCTGCGCCAGTTTCCAGAGCTCGGCATTGCGCTGGTCGTACCAGGCCAAGCCAGCGTGCAGTGCCAGCGCCTGCGCAGCGCCCTCGCCCACCTCGACCACCACGAAGTTCTCGGCCTGGTTGCTCAGGTCGTCCAGCGTGCCTTTGTCGTACACATGTTCGATGAAACCGGGCACGCCCACGAACGCCTGCCGCCCCATCGCCGAGGTGCGCACCGCCTTGCCGTCGGCGAAGAAGTCGCCGGCATGCGCGCCGAGCAGGATGCTGTCGGTGTCGTGCAGCGCGAGGAAGGTGCCGATCGACAGTTCCTCCGCTGCGAACCCGGTGTCGAACGCAGCATCGCCATACAGCTCGCGCTGGGTGGCCAGCTGTGCGACCTGGCGGCCGACACCGCATTCGGCACGCACGGCACCGCTGTAGAACGCCTCCAGCGCATGGCTGTTGCCCGCGCGGGGCACGAAGCCACGACCGAAACTGCGTGTACGCTGCCAACCCTGTGCCGGTGCGCCCTGCAATCCGAAGCCGATCCATCCCAGCTGCGGGCCGGAGAAGCGGAACGTGGGATTGCCCTGCAATGCCGAAGTCGCGCGCCGCGTGGCCGCCCCCAGCTGGAAGGCATAGGCGCAGATGGTGGCGGGATCATCCAGCAGCTGCTGCAGAAGTGCGTGCCGAGCAGCAGCGGGCAGCGCCGCCGGCCACCGCACCTGCAGGTCGCCGGCCGCCTGTGAATCAGCCAGCGAGGCACGCGTACATACGGGACCACCGCGCACCTGCGGCGCAGTGAGGGACGCTTCTTCGAAGCGCCACCCCAACCGCTGCAGCAGGCCCTGCGTACAGTCCGGGGATGGCGATGCCACGACCCACGCGGGCGCCAGCAGCAGGGCTGCAATCAGCCACCTGCCGCGCACGCTCAGCCCTGGTCCGTAACCGCCGGTGCGGGTTCCGGCGCCGCTGCCGGCGATGGCGATGGCGTGCCCGCCGCGGCCGGCAGATACTGCTGCAGGCGCTGGAAGAAGCGACGATAGAACTCGGCATCCGTGACCGTGCTGCTGGCCACCTTCACCAGCGAGTCGTCGTTGCTGCCGAACGGCAGCGACACCGAGCCCAGCGCACCCACACCGACACTGGCCGAGGTCGGGCTCTTCTTCAGCGCGTAGCGGTCCTGCACTGCACTGACGAATACCAGCGTCTGGCTGCCGCGCGGGGCGCACGAGATGCGCAGCACCAGCTGCTCATGGTCATCCTCGCGCGGCTGGAAGTTCTTGTTGCCCTCCACCTGTGCATCATCGGAACGGGCGATGGCATAGCCTTGGCTGAGCAGCGTGCGGCGCGCGGCCTCGCAGGCTTCACCGGGGCGTCCCTCAACGGTGCGCGAGAAGGTATCGCCGGAATCGAAGGACTCGCGCAGCACGGTGCTGTCGGCGGCGCGGCCACCACAGGCCGAAAGGATCAAGGCGCTGGCGCACGCCACGGCAGCGCTGGAAAGACGGGAGGCCCGCATGGGTACTCCTGCGAGAACGGAAGCACCAAGGGTAGTCCCGCCCCCGTGTGCGGCAGGTCGATACGGCCCCCCACGTTGCTCCCGGTTCATGCACGTAAAAGGGGACGGAGGGGATTAAGTCGTTTGTGGCAGTTCGCTCGCCGGGCATGGCCCGGCGCTACCGTGAACGAGGTCGCCAAACAGAAAGGGGCCGACAATGCCGGCCCCTGCGAATGTCGCGCGCCGTCTCCGGCTCAGTCCGCCCAACGCCCCGCGCCGGTGGACTGCGGCAGCACCTGGGCCGACAGCGGACGGTCATTGGCCAGCAGGTTCACCGCGTCGGCCAGGATCGAGGCCGACTCGCGCAGCAGCGGGTCCGGACGCTTTTCGGCGGCCTTTTCGCGGGCGGCATCCTTCACGATGTCGCGCTCGTTGCCGGTCAGGCCGTCATCACTGCTGTCATCGGCCAGCGGGTCCAAGGCCAAGCCCAGCTCCTTGCGCTGCAGCTGGCGTTCCTTGCGCTGGGCGTCCTGGCGCTCGCGTTCGGCGCGACGGGTGGCCTCGTTGAGCGAGATGTACTTCTTCGCCGCCTCGGTTCGGAACTGCTGCACGTCCTCGTTCCACCACTGGAATTCCTTGTCGGTGGCGATTCGCGCGTCGTGGCGGGCCTCCAGCTTCGGCAGCAGCGGCGCGAAGTTGCCGTACTGGGTGTGCGGCACGGCGGCGATGCGGGTCCACGGCAGGGCGTTATCGTAGGTGCTCTCGCCGAACTCGGTGGCATCGACGCTGGCCGGGAAGGCCAGGTCCGGCACCACGCCCTTGTGCTGGGTGCTGCTGCCGCTGATGCGGAAGAACTGGGCGATGGTCAGCTTGACCTGGCCGAAGCGCTGGGTCTCGCCACTCGGCCAACGGTCGAGGTCGACGATGTTCTGCACGGTGCCCTTGCCGAAGCTGGTTTCACCGATCACCAGGCCACGACCATAATCCTGGATCGCACCGGCGAAGATCTCCGAGGCCGAGGCCGAACCGCGGTTGATCAGCACCGCCAGCGGGCCATCCCACGCCACACCCTGGTTGCGGTCGCTGTTGACGGTGACGCGGCCACCAGACTCACGCACCTGCACCACCGGGCCCTGCTCGATGAACAGGCCGGTCAGTTCGATGGCTTCATCCAGCGAACCGCCGCCATTGTTGCGCAGGTCCAGCACCACGCCGTCCAGCTTGTCGTTCTTGAAACCAGCCAGCAGCTTGGCCACGTCGCGGGTGGCCGAAGCATAGTCGGCGGCGTTGCGGCGACGGCCTTCGAAGTCCTGGTAGAAGGTCGGCAGCTTGATCACGCCGATCTTCCGTGCCGGCTCGCCGTTGGCGGCCGGAATGGTCATGGTCTCGCCCTTGGCGGCCTGTTCGGCCAGGCGCACCTTCTGCCGGGTCAGCACCAGGGTGTGGTGCTTGCCATCGGCACCTTCGGCAGCCGGAATGAACTCCAGCTTGACCTGGGTGTCCTTGGCGCCGCGGATCTTGGCCACGACATCGTCGATGCGCCAGCCAATCACGTCCTCGACCTGGCCGGACTTGCCCTGGCCAACGCCGACGATGCGGTCACCCGGCTTCAGCGTGCCGTCCACCGCGGCCGGGCCGCCGGCGATGATCTCGCGGATCACTACCACGTCGTCCTGGCGCTGCAGCTGCGCACCGATGCCTTCCAGCGACAGCGACATCGCCTGGTTGAAGTTCTCGGCCGTGCGCGGGGTGAAGTAATCGGTGTGCGGATCAACCGCGCTGGTGTACGAATTCATGAAGAACTGGAAGACGTCTTCGCCCTTCAGCTCATTGACCGACTTCTCCAGCGTCGCGTAGCGCTTGTCCAGCGTCTTGCGGATATCGTCCGGCTTCTTGCCCGCCAGCTTCAGGCGCAGCCAGTCGTTCTTCACCGACTTGCGCCACAGCTCATCCAGCTCGGCGCTGCTGGCCGCCCACGGCACCTTCTTGCGGTCGTATTCGAAGCGCTCGTCGGTGGTGAAGTCCGGCTCCTGCTTGAGCAGCTTGCGCGCAAAGGCCACACGTTCGCCGACACGCTGCTTGTAGACCGCGAACACCTGGAACGCCGGCTCCAGTTCGCCGCCACGGATGGCCGAGGAGATGTTGGCTTCGAAGGGCGCAAAGCGCGCCACGTCGGCCTGGGTGAAGTACTGCTTGGCGCCGTCCAGCGTCTCCAGATAGCGCTTGAACACGTCCTTGGAGGTGGCCTCGTCCAGCGCACGCGGGCGGTAGGCGTAACGACTGTCGGACAACAGGCCATACACCAGCTTGGAGGTGGTCACCTGATCGGCGGTTGCCGCAGCGGGCAATGCAGGCGAATCGGCCTTGGCCGCCAGCGCCAGCGGCGCGACCAGCGCCAGGGCCATCAGGAATGCGGGGGCTTTGAATTTCATTGACGTGCTCGAAGGCGCCTTGCCAAGGGGGAGACTGCAGGGTGTTCAGACACCCCGACAGTGCCGAAAGTTGCCGGGTTTGTCACCCGGCCGCGCTCGGCGGAAAACCAGCCTAGCGGGGCCGGTGTAGCAAATTGTGAATGCATGTAGAGCCGAGCCCATGCTCGGCTGGCCGGCAGCAAGCAGCCGAGCATGGGCTCGGCTCTACCGCAGGCAGAGGCGTGCGGACCAACGGTCCGCACCCACAGGAGAAGCAGCTCCCACCCACCGGGAGGGTCTCAGGAAACCCCGGCGCCCTTGGCCTGAACGTCGGCGTGGTACGACGAGCGCACCATCGGGCCGGACGCCACGTGGCTGAAGCCCAGCTCGTAACCGTAGTCTTCCAGTGCCTTGTAGTCGTCGGGGGTCCAGTACTTCAGCACCGGGTGATGGTGCGCGGTCGGCTGCAGGTACTGTCCGATGGTGATCATGTCCACATCGTGCGCGCGCAGGTCACGCATCGTGGCCTTGATCTGTTCGAAGTCTTCGCCCAGGCCCAGCATGATGCCGCTCTTGGTCGGCACGTCCGGGTGCTGCGCCTTGAAGTTCTTCAGCAGGTTCAGCGACCACTGGTAGTCCGCACCCGGGCGCACGTTGCGGTACAGGTCCGGCACGGTCTCGATGTTGTGGTTGAACACATCCGGCGGGTTCTGCGCCAGGATCTCCAGCGCACGTTCCATGCGGCCCTTGCCGCGGAAGTCCGGGGTCAGCACTTCGATGCGGGTACCCGGCGACTTTTCGCGGATGGCGGTGATGCAGTCGACGAAGTGCTGGGCACCGCCGTCGCGCAGGTCATCGCGGTCGACGCTGGTCACCACCACGTACTTCAGGCCCATGTCGGCCACGGTCTGGCCGAGGCTGGCCGGCTCGTTGGCATCCGGCGGCTTCGGGCGGCCATGGGCCACGTCGCAGAACGAGCAGCGCCGGGTGCAGACCTCACCGAGGATCATGAAGGTGGCGGTGCCATGGCCGAAGCATTCGTGGATGTTCGGGCAGCTGGCTTCCTCGCAGACCGTCACCAGGCGGTTCTCGCGCAGCTTGGCCTTCAGGTTCTGCACGGCATTGCCCGAAGGAATGCGCACGCGGATCCAGGACGGCTTGCGCAGTACCGGCGCATCGGCGAACTGCACCGGCGAACGGTTGATCTTGTCACCGCCCAGCTGCTTGACCCCGGCCTGCAACGGCGCGGCGGACGGAGAATCGCCCTGCACGATCTGCAGGGGAATGGAACGGGCGGTGGTTTCAGTCATGGCAGTTCCGGGGGGGCGGTCAGGCGGCCGCAGAAAGATCGGGCAGTTCGGGCGTGTGCTGCAGCAGCAGGCCAAACTGGCGGGCCAGGTGGTCCAGCAGCACCGGCTTGACGGCCTCCATCCCGGAGGGGCCGCCCAAGTCCAGCACCGAGGTCACCTGCAACCCCTGATAGCCACAGGGATTGATGCGGTGGAAGGGTTCCAGGTCCATGGCCACGTTGAAGGCCAGCCCATGGAAGGTGCATCCGCGGCGCACGCGGATGCCGAGTGCGGCGATCTTGGCACCACCGACGTAGACGCCCGGGGCGCCCTCGCGGCGTTCGGCGCCGATGTTCCACTCGGCCAGGGTATCGATGAGCGCCTGCTCGATGCGGCATACGTAGTCGCGCACGCCGATGCCCAGCCGTGGCAGGCGCAGCAACGGATAGACCACGATCTGGCCGGGGCCGTGATAGGTCACCTGGCCGCCGCGGTCCACGTGCAGCACGGGGATGTCGCCCGGCGCCAGCACATGCTCGTCCTTGCCGGCCTGGCCCAGGGTGAACACCGGATCGTGCTCGACCACCCACAGCTCGTCGGCATCGGCGTCGCTGCGCTGGTCGGTGAAGCGCTGCATGGCGCGCCACACCGGTTCATACGGCTGTCGGCCGAGGTCACGGACCAGCGCCGGACGCGGCGCACGGTCCTCCGGGGCGGCTTCGGCCGGGCAGGAGTCGGCTACAGCGTCCACTTCACTTCCGGGTGGTCACGCAGCGCCTGGTGCGCCAGGTCGTACTGTTCGCGGCTCTCGGCCTTGAACACGATGCGGACGGACACGTACTTGCCGTTGGAGGAGTGCTTCCAGCTGATGCGTTCGTTCACCACATCGATGCCGGCGGCCAGCAACAGGCGGGGAAGCTCATGCTCCAGGCCGCGGTTGGCCGGGCCCATGGCGCTGAGCTCGAACTGGCCGGGGAACTGGAAGCCGTGGTCGGGGTTGTCGGACTTGATTTCCATGGCCCCATTATCGGGCCGCAGGGCAACAAACCCAAGAGTATTCATCAACGCCAGGACGGCACCGGCGGTCTGCTGCGTTGCAGGCGGCCCAAAGGGACGGGCCTGAGGCCCAACGGCAGCTGACTGCAATCTCCTGACCGTCACCAACGCGAACATCGTACGGGCGGCCTGCGACCGCCTTCACGCCAGGCCTGCGGCGCGTGCGCGGGTAACAAATTGTGCCCGCCGGACAATGTTGTTTTCGGAACAGACAAGTGATCCGGACGTGCTCGTTCCGACGCGCGGGCACGAGTACCGTAGCGTTGCAGAAAACGACTGAAAACCGCCCCCTTCCCCATGAGCATTCCATCCATGCGTAGTGTCGCAGCCCTCGGGCTGGCCGGCCTGCTGGCCTCCGCCCTCCCCCTTGCCGCCCAGGCGACCGAACAATGTGGCCCGGACGCCATGCGCGACCACCCGCCGCAGGTCAATTTCCGCGTCGACAACGACCTGTTCGGCGGCCGCCACCAGGATCAGGGCTATACCAACGGTGCGCTGTTGACCCTGGTCTCCCCCAATCTGGTCGATTACACCGACGACCCCTGCCTGCCGCGCATGGCGCGCTGGGTGAACCGGTACCTGGAAGGGCTGCATCCGGGCAAGTTCGAACAGCAGAACATGATCTTCAGCATCGGCCAGGGGATCTTCACCCCGACCGATTTCACTCGCAGGGACCTGATCGAGGACGACCGCCCTTACGCCGGCGTGCTGATCGCGAACTTCGGTTTCAATGCGCGCAGCGGCGACCGCCTGCAGACCACCCAGCTGACACTGGGCGTGGTCGGCCCCTGGGCACAGGGCAAGCAGGTGCAGAATGCCGTGCACGACGTGCTGGGCGACGAAAAATTCAAGGGTTGGGACAACCAGCTGCACAACGAACCACTGTTCATGCTGACCCATGAGCGCATGCGCCGCTGGCCGGGCGATGCCAGCGTCAATGCCGACGGTTGGGGCTGGGACGCGATCAGCCACTACGGCGGGTCGATCGGCAACCTGGAAACCAAGGCCAATTTCGGCGGTGAAGTGCGCTTTGGCTGGAAGCTGCCGGACGACTTCGGCAGCACGCCGTTGCGCCCGGCCGGTGAGAACACGGCGCCGACCCGCAGCGGCCGCCCCGGTGGGTGGTCCTGGCACCTGTTCGCGACCTCGGACGCTGCCTGGGTGATCCGCGATATCACCCTGGATGGCAACACCTTCCGCAACAGTCACAGCGTGGACAAGCGCCATGTGGTGGCCTACGGCGGGTACGGCGTGGCGGTGATGTACGGCCGCTGGAAGTTCGCTGCCGCGCGCTACCACAGCACGCGCGAATTCAACGGCCAGCGCGAGGCGCCGGTGTTCGGCAGCTTCACCATCAGTCGTGCGCTGTAGTGCGGGTGTCGACCGCGGGTCGGCACACCGTTAAGACCAAACTGATTGCTGCAACCTGGCCCGTCATGCAGGCGCAACCTGCTGAGGTACTGCAGCAATCATCTGGAGGACCGGGTTTCCCCGAGCCTCCAGATCAAGCAACGAAGATCATTGGGCGACGCAGCTGGTCGGCACCTGCCTTGGCAGATTCAGGCTGACGGATACCAGCCCCAGCGCCTTGCATTCAAAGGGGACCGATTGAGTAACCAGATTCTGCGGCACCGAGCCGGGCGCGCATCGGGCGACCTCTACGGTACTCTCGCATCGCATAAACGCACCGTTGATGAGCTCGAACAGTACAACACGCTCATAGACGATGTTGTCGCCTGCCGCAGACGAACCTTCGCATAGCAGAACGCCCAGCAGGGTTACCCCCAGCACCGTTGCCAAGCGCGTGCTCTTCATGATGTTCATTGCGGACCCTCATCGGTTGCCATTGATGAACTCCACCAGCAGGGGCAACTGCAACATCGCGCCCCCCCCGGCGGCGCGTTACCAGAGGAAACAGACTGCCCCCGGCCGCACAGCTGTAGCCGCCGATGGATTCAGCAGCCGTGAACTCCACAGCGGAGTATCTCAAAATGTGACGAAGGACTCGTTCTGCCAGCACTCCCCTTCAGGCGAAGCGCTGGCTCCGACTGGGATGGTACTCGCCACCCCTGCTCCTCTCTTGCAACGCCCATCGAGGGGCAATCGCCATTCCGGAAGGGGGCCCTCCATCCGCACATAGCGATCTGTCTTTCCACCAGGCGCAGTACCCCTCTCTTGCTACCAGCTGAAACCCGCGCCTGCGGAGAGGTTCTGGTCACTGCCACTGAACGCGCTCCCCAGGGAAACCGAGACGTTCCTCTTCTCGCCCAGTATCCGCTGGTAGCCCACGGCCAGTGCCGAACGCCCGTTCTGCGCCCCCACACCCGCACCAATACGGTTGTCGCCGCTCAGACCGGCGGTGTTGATGGCCATGCCCGCATAGGCGGCGCTGATCGCCCCCATCCGGTCCAGGCGCCTGTCCAACTGGGTGAAGCGGCGATCGGTGTACTCACGCTCTGCCTTGAAGCGATCCTCCATCTGCTGCACGTTCACCGCATCGGTCGCGCGCACGCCCGCTGCGACATTGCTGACCACACGCTCATTGCCCTGCGCGCCAACCGAGAATTCATTGTCGCGGTCGGCGCTGGAACCCGCGCCGATGGCCACCGAATTGTGGCCGGTGGCCGCTGCGCCTTCGCCGATCGCCACCGCGCCATTGCCATCGGCACGGCTGCCACTGCCCATCGCAACCGCACCACGGCCATCGGCGGTACTGCCGGTGCCCACCGCCACCGACCCTGCTCCCTTGCCTGGTGCAACCACGCCACCCGACCCGCCTCCACTACCACCACCGCTACGTTCAACCTCGGCCATGCGGTCATCCATATCGCGCCAACGGGCCTCCCAATCGGCCTTGACCTCCCACAGCTGCTGGCCGTTGATGGCCTGCTGGCTGTCATGCGCCACCGCTCCGCGCGCCAGGTTCCCCAGGACCGTGCCGCCGCTGCCGCCCAGGCTGGCACTGGCCAGCGAAGCGTCATCGTAGGTCAGCCTGTTCAACAGGGTGCCGGTGTTCGGGTCGACCCCGAGCGCCGAGCGCAACTGGCCCATGGTCACGGCATCATCTGCTTCCTCGCCGGCCTTGACGTTGGTCAAACGGCGCTTGAGCGTGGCGTTGCCGAAGGAAACGGTGTTGTCGGCGCCCGTCTGAGATCCGGCACCGAGCGCGAGGCTGCCCTGGTGAATACTGCGCGCCCGGTAGCCCAGCGCAATGCCGCCCTCTGCCGAGCCTTCCGCCTCGTAGCCCAGCGCCATGCTGCCCTGGTCCTTGGCTTTGGCGGCATAGCCCAATGCCACGCCGTGTTCTCCAGTCACCTCGCTCTTCATGCCTACGGCAACGGCGTCCATTTCAACGCTGTTGGTCGCGCCAATGACCTTGGCGTTTCCGCCCAGGGCAATCGAGCCGCCCCCCGTGACCTGTGCAGATGGCCCGATCGCAATGGAGTAGTCATCGGGGTCCGATCCTTTGGCATTGATGCTGTCCGCGCTGGCGTTCCGGCCGATGGCAATGTCCGCCTGGCCTGTGGTGGAAGTGCCCCTTCCGAGCAAGACATTCTCGTCGTCAAAGGATGCGACTTTGCCTGCACGGGACGCCGCTTCGCAGCGCAGGCCGTCCGACACCACCTCGCCGACACTGCATCCCAGTGCCTCTGCGAGCTCGTTGGCCCAGCCCCCCGCTGCCGGCAGCGACAGAGCGACAATCAGTGCCGATGCCAGTTGCAGGCCGCGCGCAGGCGGCTGATATAGGGAAACGACGCGACGGCGTGGCGGCATGACAGTATCTCCATGGAATGCTGATGGGGGGCTGCCGCAATGGCGCGGGCAGTCACCCCGGAGCGGGATGGAGTCATGGTGTGCGACGCTCGCAGGCCGACCTATCGGACAGCGACGAATCTGCCGCCTCTGGACCAACACTTCCCACCAGAAAAAGAAACGCCGGGCAGAGCCCGGCGTTTTTCGATCACTTCAGCAGCGCAGGTGGGACGCCGCGGCGCTTACTCCGATTCCCACCACATCCAGAAGCTGTCCCACAGGCGCTTGAAGAAGCCGGCCTGCTCAACGGCGGCCACGGCCACCAGCGGCGCTTCGGCGACGACCTTGCCATCCAGGGTGACCTTCACGGTGCCGATCTGCTGGCCGGCGGTGAACGGTGCTTCCAGGGTCTTGGGCACATCGATGCTCGGCTTCAGGTCGTTGTAGCGGCCGCGCGGCACGCTCACCAGCATCGGCTGGGCCACGCCCAGCTGCACCTTGTCGGTGGTGCCCTTCCAGACCTTGTGCTCGGCCACGGCCTTGCCCGGCTCGTACAGGCGGTGGGTCTCGAAGAAGCGGAAGCCCCAGTTCAGCAGGGCCAGGCTGTCATCGGCACGCTGCTTTTCCGACGCACCGCCCAACACCACGGCGATCAGGCGCTGGTCGCCACGCTGCGCCGAACTCATCAGGCAGTAGCCCGCTTCGGAGGTGTGGCCGGTCTTGATGCCGTCCACGCTGCCGTCGCGCCACAACAGCAGGTTGCGGTTCGGTTGCTTGATGTTGCCGACCTGGAATTCCTTGATCTTGTTGTACGCGTAGGTTTCCGGGTAATCACGCACCATCGCGCGGCCCAGCAGCGCCAGGTCGTAGGCGGTGCTGTGGTGGCCTTCGGCGGTCAGGCCGTGGGCGTTGACGAAGTGGGAGTTCTTCATGCCGATCTTGGCGGCGTAGCTGTTCATCAGCGACGCAAAGGCTTCTTCGCTGCCGGCCACGTGCTCGGCCAGGGCGATCGCGGCGTCATTGCCGGACTGGATCGCCATGCCCTTTTCCATGTCTTCCAGGCGTGCGGTCTGGTTGACCGGGAAGCCGCTGTAGCTGCCGTCGGTACCCGCGCCGCCTTCGCGCCAGGCGCGTTCGCTCATCATCACCTGGTCATCCGCACGGACCTTGCCGTTCTTGACCTCGGCGGCGATCACGTAGGACGTCATCACCTTGGTGATGCTGGCCGGGGCCAGCTGCTCGTGGATGTTCTCGCCGGCCAGCACCTGGCCGGTGGCGTAGTCCATCAGCACCCAGGCCTTGGATACGCTCGGCACCGGCGCCGGCGGGGTGGCAACGGTGGCCGGGGCGGCAGCGGCGGCGGGCGCCGGCGTGGCCGGGGTCGGCAGCGGGGTCTGGGCGGAAGCCAGGCCCACCACCAGGGTGGCGGCCAGGGCGGTGGCGGCGGAACGGAAATTCATTGGACAGCAGGCTCCAGGGGACGGCCAGGAATGGAGGGTGGAACGTAGTGGCCATTGTAAGGCCGGGGCAGCATGGGCCGGCAGCACCGGCGCGGGTGGGTCAATCCTTGACGATCTGCGGCGAACCCAGGCCCAGACCGGCAATGCGGCCGACAAGTTCCGCGGCACTGGCATGGTCGCTGGCGGGAACGCGCAGGCGGAACAGGGTGCGGCCACCGGCGGCGATGTCGCTGATGGTCGCGCCGACGATGCCGGCGGCGTTGAGCTGGCCCATTGCGCGGTTGGCATTGTCGCGGCTGGAGAAGCTGGCGACCTGCACCATCACCGCGCCCACTACCTGCTGCGACAGGCTGGGGGCGGTCGGTGTGGCCGGCGTCGTACGCGCCGGCGCCGGCGTGACCGCGCGCGGCGCGGCGCT
>NZ_KV791455.1:0-6714 GCF_001807895.1 Stenotrophomonas sp. HMSC10F07 | reverse complement strand
GTTCACGGCGTGTCCTGCCAACCCACACCGCCCCACCCAACAAGCAGCAACCCAGAGCCGCTTTGGCTTTGGCTTTGGCTTTGGCTTTGGCTTTGGCAGTTGCTTTCAGCTTCAGCCCGCCGCAGGCGGACCACCGCGCGTCAGCGCGGCGCCTCCACATCCAACCCGATCGGGCAGCTCACGCCGGTGCCGCCGATGCCGCAGTAGCCGTTCGGGTTCTTCGCCAGGTACTGCTGGTGGTAGTCCTCGGCGTAGTAGTACGCCGGTGCCGGGTACACGATCTCGGTGGTGATCGGGCCGTAGCCGGCCTCGGTCAGCTGCACCTGGTAGGCCTCGCGGCTGGCCAGCGCGGCCTTGTACTGGGCCTCGTCGGTGGCATGGATCGCCGAACGGTACTGGGTGCCGGTGTCGTTGCCCTGGCGCATACCCTGGGTCGGGTCGTGGCTTTCCCAGAACAGCTGCAGCAGCCGCTCCAGGCTCACCACCGCCGGGTCGAACACCACCTGTACCACTTCGGTGTGGCCGGTCAGGCCCGAGCAGACCTCTTCATAGGTCGGGTTCGGCGTGATGCCGCCTGCATAGCCGACCGACGTGCTGTACACGCCCGGCTCGGTCCAGAACTTGCGCTCGGCGCCCCAGAAACAGCCCAGCGCAAAGCGGATCTGCTGCAGGCCGGCGAAACGGTCCTTCAGCGGATGGCTGTTCACGAAGTGCTGGTTGCTGTGCAACGGCAGTGGTTGGTCACGCCCCGGTAGCGCCTCTTCCGGGCGCGGCAAGCGCTGCTTGAAGGCGCCGATGCCGAGGATGCCCTGGCCAATTCCCAACATGATGCGCTCCTACGCCGGAAGGCCGGCAATGTCGTCTGCATCGGAAATGGGGTCGGACGGGGCCTGGCCCAAGTCCAGCGCCGCTACGATGTCCTCGGCCTGCGGCCGCGCCGCATCGGGGATGCCGACCCGCAACACGCCAAACAGCGGCAGCTCGCCCATCCCGCCCAGCAACTGCTCTCCGAACACGAACGCGGGGATACCGGCGTCTTCCAGGGCGTGCTTGACCAGATGGGCGTCGAACAGGTTGTCGGCCTTGTACACGATGTGCATGTGGCGGCTCCTCGGGGCAAGGGTCCAGCATACGCCCGGGCGCTGAATGCCGCCGGTGACGGCGTAATGATCGTTCCGCCGGCCAACGGCCGGCATTACCGGAAGATGGGCTGGTCGTGCCGGCCGCTGGCCAGCATCCCGAGGCGCTACCGGGCAGCCCCGCCCGGTACGCGCTAGACTGTTGGTCTTTCTGCCTTTCTTTTCGCCGACTCATGTCCGAGCACACCCCCGCCAGCCCCGAGACCCCCGCCGACAGCCACGAGAAGCGCGATTTCATCCGCCAGATCGTGCGCGAGGACCTGGCCAGCGGAAAGCACCAGGCGATCAAGACCCGCTTCCCGCCGGAGCCGAACGGCTACCTGCACATCGGTCACGCCAAGTCGATCTGCCTGAACTTCGGCATCGCCGGTGAATTCAGCGGCGTCTGCAACCTGCGCTTCGATGACACCAACCCGGCCAAGGAAGATCCGGAATACGTGGCCGCGATCCAGGACGACGTGCGCTGGCTGGGCTTCAGCTGGAACGAGCTGCGCCACGCCTCGGACTACTTCCAGGCCTACTACCTGGCCGCCGAGAAGCTGATCGAACAGGGCAAGGCCTATGTCTGCGACCTGTCGGCCGAAGAAGTGCGTGCCTACCGCGGCACCCTGACCGAGCCGGGTCGCCCGTCGCCGTGGCGCGACCGCAGCGTCGACGAAAACCTCGACCTGTTCCGCCGCATGCGCGCCGGTGAGTTCCCCGATGGCGCGCGCACCCTGCGCGCGAAGATCGACATGGCCAGTGGCAACATCAACCTGCGCGATCCGGCGCTGTACCGCATCAAGCACGTCGAGCACCAGAACACCGGCAACGCGTGGCCGATCTACCCGATGTACGACTTCGCCCATGCGCTGGGTGATTCGATCGAGGGCATCACGCACTCGCTGTGCACGCTGGAATTCGAAGACCACCGCCCGCTGTACGACTGGTGCGTGGACAACGTCGATTTCGCCCATGACGACGCGCTGACCCAGCCCCTGGTCGATGCCGGGCTGCCACGCGAAGCGGCCAAGCCGCGCCAGATCGAGTTCTCGCGCCTGAACATCAACTACACGGTGATGAGCAAGCGCAAGCTGATGGCGCTGGTCACTGAACAGCTGGTGGACGGCTGGGAAGACCCGCGCATGCCGACCCTGCAGGGCCTGCGACGCCGTGGCTACACCCCGGCCGCGATGCGCCTGTTCGCCGAGCGCGTGGGCATCAGCAAGCAGAATTCGCTGATCGACTTCAGCGTGCTCGAAGGCGCACTGCGCGAGGACCTCGACAGCGCCGCGCCGCGCCGCATGGCCGTGGTCGACCCGGTCAAGCTGGTGCTGACCAACCTTCCGGAAGGCCACGAAGAACTGCTGACCTTCAGCAACCACCCGAAGGACGAGAGCTTCGGCAGCCGCGAAGTTCCGTTCGCCCGCGAAGTGTGGATTGATCGCGAGGACTTCGCCGAAGTGCCGCCGAAGGGCTGGAAGCGCCTGGTGCCGGGCGGCGAAGTGCGCCTGCGTGGCGCCGGCATCATCCGCTGCGACGAAGTGATCAAGGATGCCGACGGCACCATCATCGAACTGCGCGGCTGGCTCGATCCGGAATCGCGTCCGGGCATGGAAGGCGCCAACCGCAAGGTCAAGGGCACCATCCACTGGGTGAGCGCCGTGCACGGCGTGCCGGCCGAGATCCGCCTGTACGACCGCCTGTTCTCGGTGCCGAACCCTGACGACGAATCGGAAGGCAAGACCTACCGCGACTACCTGAACCCGGAATCGCGCCGTACCGTCACCGGCTATGTCGAGCCGGCCGCAGCCAGCGCCGCACCGGAGCAGTCGTTCCAGTTCGAGCGCACCGGCTATTTCGTCGCCGACCGCCGCGATCACACCGAAGCCAAGCCGGTGTTCAACCGCAGCGTGACCCTGCGCGACACCTGGTCGGCCTGAGCACCTGCGCGGGCGCCCACACGGCGCCCGCACGCCCCCGACGATGATCACCGCCCTGTCCGTCCTGCTCTGGTTCATCTCGCAGCATCCGCTGCTGACGTTCTTTGCAGCGATGGTGCTGGCCGGGCTGGTCTCGTGGTGGCGACGCTTTCCAGGCTACGCCATCGTGGTGTTCCCGCTGGCGATGCTCAACATGTTCTTCGGCCACTTCCTCAACGCCACCTTCCTCAACCTGGTGGGCGAGCGCGGCGAAGCGGTGATCGTCAAGGCAGAGCGAACCAGCTCGACGCTCAACGAACAGTACATCTGGCGCTACGAAGCGGTGCTGCGCACGGCCGAAGGGCGCGATGTGGAGGCGGTGTTCCACACCAACACCGCCTCGCTGTGGCCGCTGGAAAACGCCATCCGCATCCCGGCGCGCGACCAGCCGTTCGTGATCAAGTACACGCCGGGTTTCCCGCGCAACTTCGTCATCCTCACCAACGAATCACCCCACGGCATCGCCCAGGCCCGGTCCAGCGCGCGCGAGCGCGTGGAGGTGGCAGCACGCAAGCTGCATTTCAGCCCGGGCAATGCCGATTTCCGCGCGGAGTATCGCCGCGAACTGGAAAGCTGGCTGCGCGACCACGGCAACGACCCGCAGCAGCAGTCCGACGCGCAGCGCTATCGCGCCGAACTTGACGCGCTCGACCGCTAGCACCAGGCCCGGCCTGGATGCTCCACCCGATCCATCCACAGGCCTGACATGACCACGACGTCCACCGCCCTCCTCCCACTGCTGCAGCAGGCCCTGCAGGACGCCAGCGTCGCCAGCCGCATCGACGGCAACGCGCTGCTGCTGGACAGCGGACTGCGCCTGACCCCGCATGCGATGGCCGCACACGCGCGCGACAACGGGGGCTGGCAGACCTCCACCGTCATCGAAAGCCAGCATCCGCTGCTGTTCGCTGACGGCCTGTTCGAGTACCAGCACGCCAACGGTACCGATGAACAGACATCACTGCTGGCCGGCTTCCAGGCCTGGGCACGGGTCGACCTGGTGACCCTGCAGACCGCGATCGGCGCCGAAGACGCACAGGCCCTGCCAATGATGGGCCTGACCTATCCGGCCGGCGATGGGGCCCGGGAACACGAACGCACCGTGGTGCTGGGTCCGCTGGCGCATTACCGCGAGCACGAGGTGGACGCCAGCACCTGCAGCGAGGACGACCATGGGTCCTGTCCGTGCTGCCTGTTCACCAGGAGCATGGACGCCTTCGACGAGCTGCTGAAGGCGCGCCCGTTCCTGGCCATCCGCCTGTTCGCCTCGCGCGATGCCGATGGCCTGTGCGAGGCCGATTGCCGGGTCAACGGCCACGATTTCGCCGCCGCCCTGCCCCTGCTGCGTGCCTATGCGGCCAGCTGGCCGCAGGCCGGGCTGGAGTTCCGCAAGCAATATGTGGTGATCCGCACCGGCTCGCCCGGCTGACCCACCGCCACACCCGATACAGGCCGGTGCGGCTACACTGCGCGCCGGTTTCCCAAGCAACCGCACTTTCTTCCATCCCTACGAGGCACCCCCGCGATGCTGTACGCGCAAGTCCACCTGACCCTTCCCGCCTGGATCCACGACCAGATCGACCTGGATCGTCGATATCCGGGCGATGAGGCCAAGGTCGCGCTGGCGATCGAGCTGTCGCGGCTGAACGTCGAGCACGCCAGTGGCGGCCCGTTCGGCGCCGTGGTGTTCGGCCCGGACGACAAGGTGATCGCTGCCGGCGTGAACCGGGTGATGCCACACGCGACCTCGCTGGCGCACGCCGAGAACATGGCCTACATGCTGGCCCAGCAACGCCTGCAGACCCCGCGCCTGAACGCGGTGCTGTCGCCGGTCACCCTGGCCACCAGCTCGCAGCCGTGCTGCCAGTGCTACGGCGCCACCGTGTGGGCGGGCATCGACCGCCTGCTGATCGGTGCCAGTGCAGCCGACGTCGAAGAACTGACCCCGTTCGACGAAGGCCCGCTGCCGGCCGACTGGGTCGGCGAGCTCAACAAGCGTGGCATCGAAGTGGTGCAGGGCCTGAACCGCGACGCCGCGCGCAGCGTGCTGCGTGCCTATGGGGAAGGCGATGGCGCCCGTTACTGAAACCGGCATCGGCCTGCTGTGCCTGTGCCGGCAGGGTTTCGAGCCCGAGCTGGCCGGCGAACTGCAGTTCCGTGCCGGCGAAGCCGGTTTCGCCGGTTATGCACGCACCCAGCGCAATGACGGCTACGTGCTTTTCATGTGCGACGAGGCCGCGGCGCTGGCACCGCGCCTGCGCTGGCGCGAACTGATCTTCGCGCGGCAGAAGCTGGTTGTGCTGGCCGAGCTGCCACAGCTGGATCCGGCCGACCGCATTACGCCGATGCTGGAGGTGCTGGCTGATGCGCCGCGCTTCGGCGACCTGTGGGTGGAGCATCCCGATTCCGACGCTGGCAAGCCGTTGTCCGGCCTGGCGCGATCCTTTGGCAATGCACTGCGCCCGGCGCTGCGCAAGGCCGGCAAGCTCAGCGACAAGCCGAACACCCGCCTGCCGCGCCTGCATGTGGTGTTCGTCGACGGTACCCATGCCTTCGTCTGCGTGGCCGACCCGGGCGACAGCGCGCCGTGGGCATTGGGCATTCCGCGCCTGAAGCTGCTGCCCGAAGCGCCTTCGCGTTCGGCGCTGAAGCTGGACGAGGCGCTGTTGACCCTACTGACGCCTGAAGAACGCGAGGCGCTGGCCAAGCCCGGCATGCGCGCGGCCGACCTTGGCGCCGCTCCCGGTGGCTGGACCTGGGTGCTCACCCGGCAGCACATGCACGTGCTGAGCATCGACAATGGCCCGCTGCGCCAGCACGTGCTGGACACCGGCCTGGTCGAGCACCTGCGCGCCGATGGCTTCCACTGGCACCCGGAACAACCGCTGGACTGGATGGTCTGCGACATGGTCGAGCAGCCGCGCCGCGTCGCCGAACGCATGGCCACCTGGTTCCGCGAAGGCTGGTGCAGGCATGCGATCTTCAATCTGAAGCTGCCGATGAAGAAGCGCTGGGACGAGACCCGGCTGTGCCTGGACCTGTTCCAGGACCAGGCCGGGAAGCCGCTGGTGGTGCGCGCCAAGCAGCTCTATCACGATCGTGAAGAGATCACCGTGCTGGCCTCGCCGCTGCGCTGATCCCATTGCATCCGCCGGGCATGGCCCGGCGCTACCGGGGAACGGAACCATGCGCTACCACTCGCTCACCCTGCTGATCACTTTGCTGTCAGTCGCACCGGCCATGGCCCAGCAACTGCCGCACACCCCGGCGCAGAGCCAGCCGCTGGGCCCCAGCGGCGGCGCGATCCGCCAGCAGCCACTGGATGCCGGTCGGGTCAGCGGCAGCGTCGAGATTGCACAGCCGGCCGGCGAGGCACAGGTGACGGTGCGTTCGCTGGAGCCCAGCAGCGTGGTTGGCCAGTACCGCATCCACTTCGCCGCGCTGGATGTGAACGGCGACGGTTTCATCAGCCGCGAGGAAGCGCAGGCCAACCCGGCGCTGGCCGACGAATTCAATTCGCTGGACCGCAGGCATCGCGGCAAGCTGGACCGCACCGACCTGGCCGGCTGGCTGGTGGATTGAAAAAGGGGACGGAGGGGATTAAGTCGTATGTG
>NZ_KV791454.1:24386-54353 GCF_001807895.1 Stenotrophomonas sp. HMSC10F07 | reverse complement strand
GTACGCGAGGGCCTCCGCCCTGCGCCGCGCAGAACGAATCCGCCACGCGCCACGCAGAACACACCGCGAAGGAACCTCAGCGCCCGCGACCACCGTGCCAATGCTGGTGCCACGCCTGGAACATCAACACGTTCCACAGGTGCGTGTGCCACTTGCGCTCGCCGCGCAGGAACGCTTCCCAGATGCCGCGCACGCGCGCCGGATCGAAACAGCCCTGATTGCGAAGCAGCTGCGGGTCCAGCAGCGCCTCCGCCCAATCGCGCAACGGACCGGCCAACCAGCGCGCCATCGGCGGGCCAAAGCCGCGCTTGGGACGGTACACCAGCGGCTCGGGCAGGTAGCGTGCCAACAGGTGCTTCAGGATCAGTTTGTGTTCGCCATCGTGGTACTTCAGGTGCTGCGGCAGGCGCCAGGCCAGTCGCACCACCTCCATGTCCAGCAGTGGCGCACGGGTTTCAACGCCCGCCGCCATGCCCGCGCGGTCGACCTTGGCCAGGATGCCCTCGGCCAGATCCATGCGGAAATCCAGCAGCTGGATGCGCGCTTCGGCCGGCAGCGCCGAGTCCTGCTGCTGGAAGATCGTCACCGGTTCACGCGCGCCCAGCACCACCTGCGCCGGCTGCCGCCAGCGGGTCACCCGCTGCAGGTAGTGGCCTTCCACATCGTTGGCAGCAACTTCGGCCACCAAGGCACGCCATCCACCGAGACGACCACGCTCGGCGTTCATGCGGTTGCCGCTGCGCCGCGCCAGGTCGCTTACCCAGTCCGGCAAGCCACCGCACAGGCGCGCATTGCGCAGCGCGCGGCCATAGCTGGGGTGGCCGAAGAACAGTTCATCGCCACCGTCACCGGTCAGCGCCACCGGCTTGCGTGCCCCCAGCAGTTCACTGGCCAGCAGCGTCGGCAGCTGCGAGGCGTCGGCGAACGGTTCGCACCAGACCTGCGGCAGGCGCTGCAGCAGATCCAGGCCCTGGCGCGCGTCCATGCGGTGCAGGTGGTGCTGCACACCCAGATGGCGCGCGACCTGCGACGCCCAGTCGCTCTCGTCATGTCCCGGATCGTCGAAGCCGACCGTCCATGCTTCGATCGGCAGCGTGGATTGGGCCTGCATCATCGCCGTCACCAGCGAGGAGTCGGTGCCTCCGGACAGGAACGCGCCACAGGCCAGCGGCGAGTGCATGCGTGAAGCGATGGCTTTCTGAAGTACCGCCTCAAGCTGGTCGGTGGCCTGTTCCAGGCTCGGCGCCGGTTGCAGCGGCTCCTGCAGTGCACGCTGCATTGCTTCACGTGCGCACCAGTAACGCGCGCCCCCCTGCTCGGCCTGGCTGGAGCAACCCGCGGCATGGTCGCTGAGATCGATGCGCAGCATCGCGCCCGCCACCAGCTTGTGGATGCCGCGGTAGATGGTGTGCGGCGCCGGCACATAGTCGTGACGCAGCAGAAGGCTCAGCGCATCCTGGTCGATGCTTGGTGCGAACCCGGCGAAGGCCTGCAGCGCCTTCAACTCCGAGGCGAACAGGAACTGGCCCTGGTACCAGCCGTAGTACAGCGGCCTCTCGCCCACCGGATCACGGGCCAGCCACAGCACGCGCGACTCGCGGTCCCAGACGCTGAAACCGAAGGCGCCCTCGATACGCGACAGCGCCCGCTGCACGCCCCATTCGACGATCGCCTGCAGCAGCAGCCGTGCATCGCTGCAGCTGCGTGGCAGATCGCGCAACTGCGCCTGCAGGTCAGCGCGGTTGTACAGGCGGCCGTCCAGGCACAGCACGTAGCGACCGCAGTCCGAGCTCAGCGGCTGCAACGGCGTATCGGTCGGCGCCCGGCAGTGGCCCAGCGCGAGGCCGGCCTCGGCGTCGGTCCAGTAGCCGATGCGGCCACGCCCGCGCTGCTGCAGCGCCCGCAGCATCGGCGCCAGCTGCTGCAGCAACTGCTCGTCCTCGGCGGGCGGCAACCAGGCCCCGACCACGCCGCTCATCGGGAGCCTCCGCACTGGCGGCGGCGGGACGGGTTCAGCAGGCAGAGGGCGGCGGGCGACATGGGGGACGGCACGCGGAGCGGAGGAGACTCCATGCTCGGCGCCGGGCCGCGCGGCGTCAGTCGCTTTGCTGTCAGCGATCGTCACCCGTCGTATCACGAAGGTAACGTTTTGTAACAGCATCAGGCTATGCTGAACGCCAAGTTGTTGCCGGGACTGAGACCCGGCCCCTGCGCCAGCAACCCCGGCTGAATGGCGCCCGCCCCCGGGACCCGGGCGGCCCGATGGCTGGGATAGCATCGCCGCGCTCGTGCCGTGGCGGTACGTTTGCGCCTACGGAGGCCTTGGAAATGCTGGATATCGTACTGGTCGAAGACGATGCCCGCCTGGGAACGATGGTCAGCGACTACCTGCAACGGCATGGCTACCAGGTGGCCCACGAGCGCAGCGGCGAGCGCGCAGTGGCCCGCATCCTGGCCGAGAAACCAGCCCTGGTGCTGCTCGATGTCGGCCTGCCCGACCAGGATGGTTTCGAAGTGTGTCGGCAGATCCGGCCCCTCTATGACGGCATCATCTGCGTGCTGACCGCCCGCACCGACAACATCGACCAGGTGCTGGGGCTGGAGCTGGGGGCCGACGACTACATCGGCAAACCGATCGAACCGCGGGTGCTGCTGGCGCGGCTGCGCGCCCACCTGCGCCGCCACCGCCGGGTCGAACCGCGTGACGGCAGCCTGCGCTTCGGCGAGCTGAGCATCGACCCGTCCACCCGCAACGTGCACCTGCAGGGCAGCCTGCTGGAGCTGACCACGGCCGAGTTCGACCTGCTGTTCCTGCTGGCCAGCAATGCCGGCCAGATCCTGGACCGCGACGCGCTGCTGCGCGGCCTGCGTGGCATCGCCTTCGACGGCCTGGACCGTTCGATCGATGCCCGCATCTCGCGCCTGCGCCGCAAGCTGGGCGACAACCCCGAGCAGCCGGAACGGATCAAGACCGTCCGTGGCCGCGGCTACCTGTTCAGCCGCTCGGCATGGGGATGAAGCGCACGCCCTCGGCGATGCGCGGCCACGCCTTCCACTTCCTGCGCTACGGCATCGGCTTCCTGGTTGCCCACCTGTTGCTGATCGTGCTGGGCCTGTGGGCCTGGGATGCCCTGCTGGAGGACCGCACCGAAGCCGGGCTGCAGGCCGAAATGCGTGGCACCCATGCCCTGCTGCAGCACCGCTTCGCCGAAACCCCGCGCGACCAGTGGCCGGTGCTGGCACGCGAACTCGACGCCGATTTCGCCTACGCGCTGCGCATGGTGCCGCTGGCTGAGGCAGTGAAGGCGTTGCCGGCCAGCCAACGTCCGCCGTTCAACAACGGCCGCGTGCAGATCGACCTGGAGCACATGCGCAGCCTGCAGCGCATCGGTGACAGCGACTACGCGGTGATGCTGGGGCCGCTGGATGAAGCGCTGCCGGACGAGGGCTGGCAGGACAGCGAAGTGTCGGGCGTGGCGATCCTGCTGCTGATCCTGATGGTGGCGGTGGCATTGCCGATGTACGTGATGGTCTATCGGTTGTGGCGCGACGTCTCGCAGCTGGCGCAGGCGGCCAGGCAGATGCGCGATGGCCAGTTGGACACGCGTGCGCCGCGTGCGGGCACCGCGCTGGTGCGGCCACTGGCCAATGCCTTCAACCACATGGCCGAGCAGCTGCAGCAGCTGCTGGAAAGCCAGCGTGTGCTGGCGCAGGCGGTGGCGCACGAAGTGCGCACGCCATTGGCGCGGATGCGTTTCGGCCTGGCCGACCTGGAGGACACCGCGCTCGATGATGGGCAGCGCGATGCACTGGGCGGATTGCGCACCGATGTGGATCGGCTGCAGCACCTGACCGATGCAGGCGTCGAGTACGCCGCACTGGGCCGCTGCCATCAGCTGACCCGCCAGCGCCTGCAGCTGGCGGCGCTGGTGCGCGGCGTGGTCGCCCAGTTCGCGCCGCTGCCGATGCCGGTGCAGCAGGCGCTGTCGCCGGTGGGCCTGGTCAACGTCAACCGGCATATGCTGGAGCTGGCACTGCGCAACCTGCTCGGCAATGCACTGCGCTACGCGCGCCGGCAGATCCGTATTGCCAGCAGCGTCAATGACGGCTGGCTATGCCTGCAGGTGGAGGACGACGGCCCCGGCATTGCACCCGAACTGCGCGGCCAGGTACTGCAGCCCTACGTCCGGCTGGACCCGGGCAGTCCCGGCTTCGGCCTCGGCCTGGCACTGGTGCAGGTGGTGGCCGACAAGCATGGCGGCCACGTCGAAGTAACCGATTCGTCGCTGGGCGGTGCCTGCATCCGCCTGCACCTGCCGCTGGAAAACGGCGGCGGCATCGTCGAATGCGAAGCGGCCTGCTAGGCCGCCGGTTCCGCACGCGGCAAGGCAAACACGAACAGCGCGCCACGCTCGCTGTCGCGCAGTTCGATGCGGCGGCCGTGCAGCTGCACGATGCGCTGCACGATCAACAGCCCCAATCCGCCGTTCTCGCCGCGCCGCGCGCCCAGCGCGGCCGGTGCCTGGAACAGCTGGGTGCGCAACGCCGGCGCCACCCCTGGGCCGTCATCAGCCACGCTGACCTCCACGCTGTCGGGAGTTGCGCAAAGGCGCACCTCGATCTGTCCACCGTCGGGTGCATGGCGCAGCGCGTTGTCGAGCAGGTTGGTCAACACCCGTTCGACCAGGCCCAGGTCGGCGCGCACCAGCGGCAGGCCGGGGGGGAACGCTGCGTGCAGCTGCTGGCCGCGCGCCTGTGCCGCCAGTTCGAACTTCTGCAGCACGTCCTGCAGCAGCTCCGGCAGCGCGAACACCTCCCACTCCAACCGCACTTCGCCATGCTCCAGCCGCGCCAGCTCGAACAGCGCGCGCGCCAGCCGGCCGACCTTGGCGCTCTGCGCCAGCGCGATACCGAGATAGCGGCGGCGCTCGTCCGCTGACAGCGTGGCGTCCTTCAATGCCAGCGTTTCCAGGTAGCCATGCAGCGACGACAGCGGCGTGCGCAGGTCGTGCGAGATATTGGCAACCAGTTCGCGGCGCTGCAGGTCCTGCTGGCGCAGCTGCTGCCACTGCTCGCCCAGCCGCTGCGCCATCTGCGCGTGCGCGTGTTCGAGGATCACCAGCTCGTCGCGCTCACCGGGGCGCAGCGGCTCCGGCGGTGGCAACGGCGTGGGTGCGTCGATGTCGAAGGCCTGGATGCGTCGGGTCAGCCGCCGCAGCGGACGGGTCACCCAGTAGAACGCCACCAGCCCGGCCAGCAGGCCGAGGCCACCGACCAGCACCACCGACCACAGCGTGGTGTTCCACTGGCTGCCGGCGGCAAGATCGTCGGCCAGCATCTGCCGGTGCTCGCCGACCAGCACCACGTACACGTAGCCCGCCGGCCGGCCCTGCACGATCAAAGGTGCCGCGCTGAACACCTTGCGGCCATTCGCGCTACGCGGGTCATCGCCGAGGATCGGCAACGGCGCACCGGCCAGCAGGTGGCGCAGCGGCGCCACGTCCACCCGGTTTCGCACCAGGTGCCCACTGGGTGCATCGTGGCCGAGGATGCGGCCCTGGTCATCCAGCAGGTAGACCTCGACGCTGGGATTGACCGCCATCAACTGGCCGAACAACGCCCGCACCGCCGCATCACGCATGCCGCTGGTATCCATCAGCTCGCTGCGCTGGGCGATGTGCTCGGCCAGGCCCAGCGACAACCGCTGTACCACCTCCTGCTCGTGGCGGGTATTGGCACGCATCTGCAGTGCAAGCAGCGCCATGCAGCACGTCAGCATCAGCGCAGCGGTCACCACTGCCAGCTTCTGCCACAGGTTCGGCTTGATCATGCCGCTGCTCCGGCCGGGTCGACCAGCTTGTAGCCACGGCCCCACACCGTCAGCAGCCGCCGCGGATTGGCCGGATCGGGCTCGATCTTGCTGCGCAGGCGGTTGATATGGGTGTTGACCGTATGCTCGTAGCCATCGTGCTGGTAGCCCCAGACCTGGTTGAGCAGTTCCATGCGCGCGAACACCTGGTCCGGGTGACGGGCAAAGAACAACAGCAGGTCGAACTCGCGCGGGGTCAGCTCCAATGGATTGCCATCCACCGAGGCGGTACGCGCGACCGGGTCCAGCTGCAGTCCCCCCAGCTCGATCGCGCCGGCATCGATGCGTGCGCTCTGCGCCATCGCCTCGGCGCGGCGCAGCAGCGCGCGCACGCGTGCCACCAGTTCCGGCATCGAGAAGGGTTTTGCCAGGTAATCGTCCGCGCCCAGTTCCAGGCCGACGATGCGCTGGGTTTCGCTGCCGCGCGCACTGATGATGATGATCGGCACATACCGCGCCATCGCGCGTGCGCGCTGGCACACCTGCAGGCCGTCCACGCCGGGCAGCATCACGTCCAGCACCAGCGCATCCCAGGGACCTTCCTGCTCGAGCAGGCGCAGGCCGGCATCGCCGCTGGCAGCATGGGCGACATCGTAGCCCTCATCGCCCAGGTGCATGCGCAGCAGGTCGGCGATGTGGGCATCGTCTTCAACGATCAGCACGCGTTTGGTCGACATCGTCAGCTCAAGGCCAGTGGGGAGGCGGGTTGCATTGTGGCGCGGGACGGCCGCCGATACCTCACGAAAAATTGAATCCTGCGTGAGGATTCGTTGACCCGGGCGGGCGCAGCATGGCCCCGTCATCCCCTTCCCGGAGTCCGCCATGTCCTTGTCCCGCCGCCATCTGCTGGGCCTGGGAGGTGTTGCCACCGCCGCCGGCCTGCTCGGCCTGGGGGCCTGCAGCCGCGCCGCCCCGGCCGCCGCCGAAGCGCGCCCGTCGCGACAGTTCGAGGTCATGCACAGCGATGCCGACTGGCGCCAGCGCCTGACCCCGGCGCAGTACGCGGTGCTGCGCCAGCAGGCCACCGAACGGCCGTGGAGCAGCCCGCTCAACAAGGAACACCGCCAGGGCACCTTCGCGTGTGCCGGCTGTGCGCTGCCGCTGTTTTCCTCCTCCACCAAGTTCGAGAGCGGCACCGGCTGGCCCAGCTTCTGGGCGCCGCTGCACAACGCCATCGGCGAAGACCGCGACGTCACCTTCGGGATGCTGCGGGTGGAGGTGCACTGCCGTCGCTGTGGCGGCCACCTCGGCCATGTGTTCAACGATGGCCCACGCCCGACCGGGCTGCGCTACTGCATGAACGGCGCAGCGATGGTGTTCGTTCCCGGCGCCACGGATGGCACTGCCGACGGCTGGCGGGTGCCGGTCGGTTCTTCCCCTGTTTCCGGAGCCTGACGATGCTGCTGTTGCTGCTTGCCTACCTGGGGGGCGCGCTGACCCTGCTCAGTCCCTGCATCCTGCCGGTGCTTCCGTTCGTGTTCGCGCGTGCCGATCGCCCGTTCCTGCGCAGCACGCTGCCATTGCTGCTGGGCATGGCGCTCACCTTCACCGTGGTTGCCAGCCTGGCCGCGGTGGGCAGCCAATGGGTGGCACAGGCCAACCAGGTCGGGCGCTGGATCGCCCTGCTGCTGATGGCACTGTTCGCGGTCGCCCTGCTGTGGCCACGACTGGCCGACCATCTGCTGGCGCCGTTCCAGCGCGTGGGTGCCCGTCTGAGCGCGCGCGCCGATGCCGCGGATGCCGCTGGGCGCGGCGGCGCGTGGACCTCGCTGCTGATCGGCATCGCCACCGGCCTGCTGTGGGCGCCATGCGCCGGTCCGATCCTCGGCCTGGTGCTGACCGGTGCCGCCCTGCATGGTGCCAGCGTGGGTACCAGTGCCCTGCTGCTGGCGTATGCGCTGGGCGCGATCACCGCGCTGGCACTGGCGGTGTGGGTGGGCGGCCGGGTGTTCCGTGCGCTGCAGGCGCGGCTTGGCCTCGGCGATGCACTGCGCAAGGTGCTGGGCGTGGCCGCCCTGCTGGCGGTGGTAGCGATCGGCCTGGGCTGGGATACCGGCCTGCTGACCCGTCTTTCCACGCTCAGCACCGCGCGTATCGAGCAGGGCCTGCTGGACGCGGTACCCGGCGCGCAACCGGCGGCACCACCAATGATGATGATGGCCGGTGCCGACGCCGCTGGCGATGCACCGCTGCCGGTCGAAGGCACCCTGCCCGCGCTGGACGGGGCCACCGGCTGGCTCAACAGCCCACCGCTGACGGTCCAGCAGCTGCGCGGCAAGGTCGTGCTGGTCGATTTCTGGACCTACTCCTGCATCAACTGCCTGCGTGCGATGCCGTTCGTTCACGAATGGGAGCGCCGCTACCGCGACCACGGCCTGGTGGTGATCGGCGTGCACACGCCGGAGTTCGCCTTCGAGCGTGACCCGCGCAACGTGATGAAGGCGGTGCAGCAGCTGAAGGTCGAGTACCCGGTGGCGCTCGACAACCAGTACACGATCTGGCGCGCGTTCAACAACCGCTACTGGCCGGCGCAGTACTTCGTTGATGCGCAGGGCAACATCCGCGGCCACCAGTTCGGCGAAGGCAACTATGCGCGTTCGGAACAGATGATCCGTCGCCTGCTGACCGAAGCCGGGCAGGCCAACCTGCCGCCGCCTGCCGATCCTGCGGCCGCCGACCTGAAAGGCGTGGCCGTGCAGGCCGACATGGGCAACCTGCGCTCGCCGGAAACGTATCTGGGCCACGCCCGCGCCGAACAGTTCGCCTCGCCCGGCGGGCAGCGCAGTGATGCCGCGTTCGACTACTCCTTGCCGACGACCCTGGTGCTGAACCAGTGGGGACTGTCGGGGCGCTGGACCGTCACCGATGAAGCCGCACAGCTGCAGCAGGCCGGTGGCCGCATTGCCTTCCAGTTCCATGCGCGCGACCTGCACCTGGTGCTGGCGCCCAGCCGCGACGGCAGGCCGGTGCGCTTCCGCGTCTGGCTGGATGGCAGGGCGCTGCCCGCCGCCGATGCCGGTAGTGATGTCGGCGCCGATGGCAGTGGCGTGGTCGACGAGCATCGCCTGTACCAGCTGGTACGCCAGCGCGGCACGGTCGGTCCGCATCGCTTCGAGATCGAATTCCTCGATGCGGGCGTGCAGGCCTATGCCTTCACCTTCGGTTGAACCGGGAGCACATGATGAAACTCTCCTTTGAACAGGGCATCGCCGCCGGTGTGGCCGGCCTGGTGGCCATGGCATTGATTGCCGGGGTGCTGCTGGTCGATCACGGTGCGGCTGCGGCGCCGGTCGAAGCCAGCGCGCAGATCCAGGCACTGCCGGCCCCCACCGGCGATGCGGCGTTCCGCGATGACGCCACCCACGCCAGCGTGGTGTTTGCCGGCGGTTGCTTCTGGGGCGTGCAGGGCGTGTTCCAGCACGTCAAGGGCGTGAGCAATGCGGTGTCCGGCTATATCGGTGGCAGTGCAGCCAATGCGCGCTATGAGCGCGTCAGCGGTGGACAGAGCGGCCATGCCGAAGCTGTAAAGATTGACTACGACCCGCGCCAGGTCAGCTATGGACAGCTGATGCAGGTGTTCTTCTCGGTCGCGCACGACCCGACCCAGCTCAACCGCCAGGGTCCGGACCACGGCAGCCAGTATCGCTCGGCGATCTTCAGTGATGACGCCCGCCAGCAGGCGGCCAGCCGTGCCTACATTGCCCAGCTCGGCCAGGCCGGCAGCTACCGCGCACCGATCGTCACCCAGCTGGTCAGCGGCCAGCGCTTCTATCCGGCCGAGAGCTACCACCAGAACTACATGACCAACTACCCGCAGGCCGCCTACATCCGCTACTACGACGCACCGAAGCTGGCGGCCCTGGCCAGGCAGTTCCCGGCGCTGTACCGGCGCGAGGCGGTGCTGGTGCCGATGCGCTGACGGCATTTGCCCTGGGGCTGATCGGTGCTCGGCGCTGCGCTTCTGTAGAGCCGAGCCCACGCTCGGCTGCTGTTGGCGGAAAAGCAGCCGAGCGCGGGCTCGGCTCTACACACAAAAAAGACGCACGGCGGTCCCGCCGTGCGCTTGGAATGCGCCGGCCACGCCCCGATCAGGCCCGGCCGACGACGACATGCTAGGCTCGCCATCATCATGGGTACAGAACCAGATGGCGGGATGTTCGATGGATACAGATGACCAGGCCACGATGATCCCTCCACGCTACCAGCGGCTCTCCGACGAACTGGCCGAGGCCATCCACGGCGGTCGCCTTCCGGTCGGCAGCCGCCTGCCCTCGCTGCGGCAGATGGCGTCGCAGCGCAGGCTCAGCCTCAACACGGTGATCGCCGCCTATCGCCAGCTGGAAGATGCCGGCCTGGTCATTCCGCGGCCCAAGGCCGGCTTCGAGGTGGCGCCGCGGCTGTCGGTGCCGGAACGATCATTGCGCGATGCGCCCTCGGCACCCACCGCACCGCTGCAGCAGGTGCTGATGGCGCGCGTGCTGGAAGCGCAGCGCCGCCCGGGTGTGGTCGACCTGGCCTTCGCCGGCCCGCGTGGTCGCCAGTTCTACCCCGGCGCGCAGTTGGCCAAGCACACCGCGCAGGTACTGCGCCATGGCCAACAGACGGTGGAGACCTACGCGCGCCCGAATGGTTCACCGCGGCTGCTGGCGCAGATCGTGCGCCGCAGTCCGCGCATGGGCCTGCACACCCACGCCGAGCGACTCCTGCTGACCCATGGTGCGATGGAAGCCCTGCAGCTGGCGTTGCGCGCGGTCACCCAGCCCGGTGATGCGGTGGGCATCGAGGCGCCGTCCTACTTCAACCTGTATCCGTTGCTGGCCAACCTCGGCCTGCAGGCCATCGAGTTACCCACCCACCCGCAGCACGGACTGGATGTAGGTGCACTGGATGCGCTGCTGGAGCACACGCCGCTGGCCGCACTGGTGGTGATGCCGACCGTGCACAACCCGCTCGGCTGCACCATGCCGACCGCCGCCAAGCAACGCTTGGCCGAGCTGGTCAACGCACGGCAGCTGCCCCTGATCGAGGATGCGGTGTACGCCGAGCTGCAGTTCTGCGAGCCACCGGCCCCGTTGCTGAAAGCCTTTGATCGCGATGGCTGGGTGATGGTGGTCGGTGGCTTCTCAAAGACACTGGCGCCGGATTACCGCATCGGCTGGCTGGATGGCGGTCGCTTCGCAGCGCGCATCGCGCTGCTGAAGTTCCAGTCCACCGGCGGTGAGCCGCAGCTGCTCGGCGATGCGGTGGCCGCGTATCTGGAAGCAGGCAGCTACGAGCACCATTTGCATCGCATGCGCCGGCTGTACCGCGAACAGGTGGGACGACTGCGCCAGCTGGTAGCCGAGCATTTCCCGGCAGGCACCCGCGCCACCGAACCACAGGGCGGATTCCTGCTGTGGCTGGAACTGCCGGGCGTGGACACGCGAGAGCTGTTCGAGCGAGCGCTGCAGGAGGACATCGTGTTCATGCCCGGCCAGGTCTATTCGCGTGGTGCGCGCTATCGCCACTGCCTGCGGCTGTCGTGCTGCCAGAGCCTGGATGCGCGCTTCATCGGTGCGGTGGAACGGCTGGGTGCGATCGCGCGGGAGCTGGCAGTGCGCCAGCTCCTGTAGAGCCGAGCCTACGCTCGGCTGCCCTTCGCTGACGGTCCACGCTGAGCCGAGCATGGGCTCGGCTCTACAGGAAGCAGGTCAGTCGAGCAGGTGTGTACTCAGGATCTGACCATCCGCCCCCGGCAAATGCGGCAGCCGTCCCCAGCACGGCATCGGCAAGCGCTGCTGCAGCGTGGCGATGTTCTCGTCCTGGCGCTGCATCGCCGGGTCGATGTGGTTGCCGATCCAGCCCAGGCAGTCCACGCCGCTGGCCTGCAGTGATTGCGCAGTCAACCGCGCGTGGTTGACGCAGCCCAGCCGCATGCCCACCACCAGCAGCACCGGCAGCTGCAGCGCACGCACCAGGTCGAGCTGGTCCAGCGTGGCCGAGACCGGTGCCAGCCAACCGCCCACGCCCTCCACCACGACGATATCGGCCTTCGCGCGCAGGCGTTCGAACGCGGCCACGATCGGCGCCAGCGCCACCTGCACGCCGTCCTCGGCAGCGGCCAGCTCCGGTGCCAGCGGCTGCCGCAGCGCATAGGGATTCAGGTCGGCATAGTCAGGCACCGGCCAGCTGGCCGCCTGCAGCGCCAGCGCGTCCTCGTTGCGCAGGCCCTGCCCCAGGTCCTCGCTGCCGCTGGCCACGGGCTTCATGCCCACCGCGCGCAGGCCACGCTGGCGCAGTGCATGCAGCAGCGCGGTGCTGGCCGCGGTCTTGCCGATTTCGGTGTCGGTGCCGGTAACGAACAGGGCGGGCGGCAACGTAGCGGGCAACGGCATCGATGGGCTCCAACAGGGCAACAGTGCGTGCATTATCGCCGGCCCGGTGCACTTGCTAGACTGCAGGCATGTTCGCCAATGCCTCGCTCACCGGCAGCAAGCCGGAACAATACGCCCAGCTGCTGGAACAGGCCCGTGGCCTGGTCTACGCCGAGTCCGACCGCATCGCCAACGCGGCCAACCTCTCCGCACTGGTCTATCACGCCCTGCCCGACCTGAACTGGGTGGGCTTCTACCTGTATGACGGCAAGGAACTGGTGGTCGGCCCGTTCCAGGGCCTGCCGGCCTGCGTGCGCATCCCGCTGGACAAGGGCGTGTGCGGTGCCGCCGCCAGCCAGCGCGTGACCCAGCGCGTGGACGACGTCGATGCCTTCCCCGGCCACATCGCCTGCGATTCGGCCTCGCGTTCGGAGCTGGTGGTGCCGCTGCTGCGCGGCGATGAACTGATCGGCGTGTTCGATATCGACAGCCCGAAGGTCGGCCGCTTCGACGCCGACGATCAGGCCGGCCTGGAAGCCATCGCCCGCGTGTTCGTCGAGGCACTGGGATGAGCGCACCGAAGCTGCGCAACATCGGCCCGAAGAGTGCAGCGTGGCTGCGCCAGGTCGGGCTGCGCAGCCGCGAGGACCTGGTTGCGATCGGCGCAGTTGGCGCCTTCGTCAAGGTCAAGCGGGCCGGCTTCAAGCCCAGCCTGAACCTGCTGTACTCGCTGGAAGGCGCATTGCTGGACTGCCACTGGCAGGAGCTGAGCGAGCCGCAGCGTGAAGCGCTGGTGCAGGACTACGAAGCGCGCATCGCCGCGCATCCGCTGAAGGCGGCCGGCCCGGCGTCGGGCCCGGTCCATGAGCAGCGCTTCGATGCCGACGATGACGCCGAGGACAACGTGGCCGAGCGCGCGGACGAGGATTGACTGCACCGGTAGTGCCGGCCGCTGGCCGGCAGCTGCGTGATCCTTGCAACGTTCCTGAGGCTGCCGGCCAGCGGCCGGCACTACCGATGGACTACGGCTGCTGCAGTTCCAGCAGCTCGCCCACCAGCCCGACCTCGCCCCGCTCCAGCCACACCCGCAGGCGCGTGCCGTGGTCGATGCGCAGGGCCCAGCACAGCGACATCGGCAGGCCGCAAACCTGCGACAACACCATGCGCAGCGGGCCACCATGGCTGACCACCAGCGTCGGCACCGGATCATCATCATCGAGCAGGCGATCCAGCGCGCGCGCGATACGCCGCTCGAAATGACCCCAGCTCTCGCCGTTCGGCGGCGGGAACGCATGCGGATCGGCATGGAAGGCGGCCAGCGCATCTTCCGGCAGGTCGAACAGCGACTGCCCGTCCCAATCGCCGAAATCCAGTTCTTCCCATTCCTCGTCCGCTTCGACGTCCAGCCCGCGTGGGGTGGCCAGCGCCATCGCCGTGTGCAGGGCGCGCAACCGCGGTGAACTGATCACCCGCTCCCAGCGTTGCTCGGCATAGGCCTCGACCAGCTCCTGCGGCAGGCCGGCCAGCTGCGGTGGATCGCTGCGGCCATCAAGGAACTCATCGCGACCGTTGCCGGCATGGCGGACCAGGTCGAGGATCATGCGTGCGTCCCGGACGGGCGAGGCAGGTACAACGGAGAACGGGCAGACATCGGTAACGGCACCACGGGATCGAGCAACCATTCTAAAGGCACAGCAAAGGCAGCCGCGCAGGCGCGACGCAACGGGACGGCCTGCGATGCCGTAGACTGCGCGCACTTCCAGGTGACCTGCGGCCGTGGCCGGCAGGTTGAAACGGGAAGCCGGTGACGCGTGATTCCACGCCAGGCCGGCGCTGCCCCCGCAACGGTAAGCACGTCAGTTCCAGGCAACACCGCCACTGTGCCGCAGGCATGGGAAGGCGCCTGGACGGTGGCCTCGCGCCACCCGGCGGCAAGCCCGGAGACCGGCCCGGAAGCCTCAGGTCGCGATGCGGTGGGCATGGCGCTGGATGACCGTGGCTTGCGCTGCGGCATCGGCGCGTGCCTGCCTTCGCGGCTCCTCCCCTTCGCCACGCGGGCGTGCGTGGCACCTGGAGTTCCCCCATGAAGCTGCAGTCCCGAATGCTGTCCCTGGCCGTACTGGCCGCCCTGCCCGCGCTGGCACAGGCCGCCGATGACACCACCGCGCTCGACCAGATCCTGGTCACCGCCACGCGCACCCCGATCGCCCTGCAGGACAGCATCGCGCCGGCCCAGGTGATCGACCGCGCGCAGATCGAATCCAGCCAGGCCACCTCGCTGCAGGAACTGCTGCGCGGCCGCGCCGGCATCAACCTGACCAATGCCGGCGGGCTCGGCAAGCAGAGCTCGCTGTTCCTGCGCGGCACCAACTCGGGCCACACCGTGGTGCTGGTCGACGGCGTGCGCATCAACAGTGCCGACCTCGGCCTGGCGATGTACCAGGACCTGCCGCTGGCGCAGATCGAGCGCGTGGAAATCGTGCGTGGCCCGCAGTCGAGCCTGTACGGCGCCGATGCCATTGGCGGCGTCATCCAGATCTTCACCCGCCGCAACCAGGGTGATTTCGCCCCGCACTTCCAGCTCGGTGGCGGCAGCAACGGCCTGCGCGAAGCCAGCGGCGGGATCGGCGGCGGGACCGAACGCGGCTGGTTCGGCGCCGACATCGCCTACCAGCATTCCGATGGCATCGATGCCTGCCGCGGCTCGGCAACGCTGTTCACCGGCTGCTTTGCCGACGAACATGACCGCGATGGCTACCGCAACCTGTCCAAGAGCCTGCGCGGTGGCTACACCTTCAACGACCAATGGAACGTGGAAGGCAGTGCATTGCGTGCCGACGGAAAGAACCATTACGACGGCTACTACAACTATTCGGAAACCCGCCAGCAGGTGCTGGCCGGCAAGGTGCGCTACACCCCGTCCGAACGCCTGGCGTTCACCGCCAATGTCGGGCGCAGTGACAACGAGTCGGACAACTTTGGTGACTTCGGTGCCCGTGGCAGCGCTCAGACCCACCGCGACAGTGCCTCGCTGCAGGGTGACTTCGCCTTGGCAGAAGGCCAGCTGCTGAGCACCGGCGTGGACTGGAGCGAAGACAACCTGGATGGCAGCAGTGCCGGATATCGGGTCGACAGCCGCCGCAACACCGGCGTGTTCGTGCAGTACCAGGGACGCTTCGGCCGCCACCAGCTGCAGGCCAGCGCGCGCAACGACGACAACCAGCAGTTCGGCAACCACGCCACGGGCAGCCTCGGCTGGGCGATGGAGCTTGGCCACGGCCTGCGTGTCAATGCCAGTTACGGCACCGCGTTCAAGGCGCCGACCTTCAGCGACCTGTATGACCCGTGGAGCGGTGTGCCGACGTTGAACCCGGAGAAGTCCAAGAGCGCCAACCTGGGCGTTTCGCAGCAGGGACAGGGCTGGCACTGGGGCCTGGACGTCTATGAAACCCGCATCGATGATCTGATCACCTACGATGCGGCGACCTTCAGGATGCAGCAGGTGGAGAAGGCGCGCATCCGCGGTGCCGAACTGACCGGTGGCGTGCTGCTGGCCGGCTTCGACATCAACGCCCAGCTGAGCTACACCGACCCACGCAACCGCACCGGCGGCAGCACCCAGTTCGACAACTGGCTGCCGCGTCGTGCACAGCAGACCGCGCGCCTGGACCTCGATCGACGTTTCGGGGCCTTCCGCGCAGGCCTGACGGTTCAGGGAGCGGGCAAGCGCTATGACGATGCCGCCAACGCGGTGAAGGTGGCGGGTTACGGCACGCTGGATCTGCGCGCCGAGTACGCGCTGACGCCGTCGTGGTCGCTGCTGGCGCGTGCCGCCAACGTGTTCGACCGACGATACGAGACCGTGGCGTGGTTCAACCAGCCCGGTCGTGAGTACCAGGTGAGCGTGCGTTACCAGCCGAAATGAAAGAAGGCGCCGGGCATTGCCCGGCGCTTTCTCTGTAGAGCCGAGTCCATGCTCGGCTCAGGCAGCAAAGCAGCCGAGCATGGGCTCGGCTCTACACCGGGACGCCGGCGGTCAACCCCGGCAGTTCACGCAGGTCATCGATCACCGCCACCGCATGCGCGGTGGCCAGGTCCAGACCGCGCGGGTAGCCGTAGCGGACCAGCGCGATCGGCATGCCCGCATCTTCGGCGGCGCGGTAGTCGGTCAGCGAATCACCCACCATCAGGCAGGCATCGACCGGCAGCCCGAAGTGCGCAGCGATATGCCGCAGCGGCTCACCGCTGGGCTTGCGCTGCGGCAGTGAATCGCCGCCCAGTACCAGCGCGAACGCATCACCGATGCCCAGGTGCTGCAGCAGCGGCGGCACCAGTGCTTCGGGCTTGTTGGTGCAGATCGCCAGTGGCACGGCGCGCGCGCGCAGCTGCGCCAGTGCGTCGGCCACGCCATCGAACAGGCGCGGGCTGCGCAGCAGGCATTCACGGTAGTGCACCATGAA
The DNA here is from genome assembly GCF_001807895.1 of Stenotrophomonas sp. HMSC10F07. Lineage (NCBI taxonomy): Bacteria > Pseudomonadati > Pseudomonadota > Gammaproteobacteria > Lysobacterales > Lysobacteraceae > Stenotrophomonas > Stenotrophomonas sp. HMSC10F07. Next base: position 37,671 of record NZ_KV791454.1, on the reverse strand, counting down.
CACCGGCATGACCTCGGCCAGGTCGACCTCACGACCGGCGGCGTGCACGGCCTGTTCGACCAGGCGGCGCACACCGTCGCCGATCCAGCCGAGCACGGTGGCTTCCGGCACCCGTGCCATGCCGATGGCTTCCAGCGTGCGGTTCAGCGCTTCGGCGATGTCAGCTGCGCTGTCGACCAGCGTGCCATCGAGATCGAATACGACCAGCGGATAGGGATACGACAAGGGACGACGCCTGTACAACGTGGGGCCGTCCATTGTACGCCGCGCTTTTTCCCCGGGATCGGCCTCAGCCGATCCTGCGTGCGCGGGTGGCCAGAAAGGTGGGCAGGTAACGGTCGATCAGGAAGCGCGGCTTCGGCTGCCAGTCTTCCATGAACCGATCAATCACGAAGCCTGCATCCAGCTGACCGCCGATCAGTTCGGTCAGGCTGTGGCCAAAGGTCAGCGCATCGCCGCGGGCGAGTTTCGCCTCACGCTCTGCGGCGGGCAGGTCTTCCAGGTCCGAATAGGGAATGGCGTACTGCGGCCGGATCAAACCCTGTGCATCCAGCTGCGGATCACGTGCACCGACGAACAGCACCGGGTTGTAGAAGCTGGCCATCAACATGCCATCGCGCGCCAGCACGCGGCGGCATTCGGTCCACACCGGGCGCACGTCGGGTACGTACAGGTTGGAGATCGGATGGAACACCACGTCGAAGCTGTCATTGGCGAATACGTGCAGGTCGCGCATGTCGCCCTGCACCGTGCGCAGCTGCAGGCCGTCGCGCGCAGCGACCCTGCGGTCCTGTTCCAGCTGCCCGTCGGACAGGTCGAACACGGTGACGTCGGCGCCCGCAGCGGCCAGCACGGGTGCCTGCTGGCCGCCGCCCGAAGCCAGGCACAGGATGCGACGGCCGCGCACGTCGCCCAGCCAGTCCAGTGGCAGCGCGCGTGGGGTCAGATGCACCTGCCAGCGGCCTTCGCGCGCGGCGGCAATGGTTGAACTCTCCACCGGGCGCGACCATTCGCGCACTTCGCTGGCCTGGCGGTCCCAGGCAGCACGGTTGTGGTCGATCAAGGCCTGTCCATGGTTCATGTGTTCTCCTTGCCCGGTGGGCGCCAATCCAGATCCTGGAAGGCCGGGCTGGCGAAACACTCGGCCAGGTAATCCAGGAATCGCCGCATGATAGCGGGCTGCTGGCGCCGTGACGCGTATACGGCATGAATGCCGAGCTCGTCCAGACTGAATCCGGGCAGCAGTTCGATCAGCTCGCCGCTGCGCAGCAGTGGCGCCACCTGGTAGGTCGGCAGCATGGCGATCCCGGCACCGGCACGTACCGCCTCCAGCAGCAGCGAGGCCTCGTTGGCGCTGATGTTGCCGCCCACCGCCACCGACAGCGAACGGCCATCGCGGTGCAGCTGCCACAGGCTCTTGCCGACGTAGTGGTGGGTCAGGCAGTTGTGCGCGGCCAGGTGCTCCGGCGCGGTCGGCGTGCCACGCGCCTGCAGGTACGACGGCGTCGCGCACAGCACCGAGCGGCAGGTGGCCAGCCGCCGCGCGATCAGGCTGGGGTCGATCTGGCGCGCGATGCGCACGGCCAGGTCCACGCGCTCCTCGACCAGGTTCACCGTGCGGTCGACCAGCAGCAGCTCGATGCGCGCCGCCGGATGGCGCGCGACGAAACCGGCCACCGCCCGTGCCAGGTGGCTCTGCCCGAACGACACGCTGGCGGTCACGCGCAGCGTACCGTGCGGCTCGGGATCATCACTGGCCAGCTCGCCCTGCAGTTCTTCGCCGATCGCCAGCATCTGCCGGAAGCGCGCCAACGCCGCCTCGCCCGGGCCGGTCAGGCTGACCCGGCGCGTGGTCCGGTGCAGCAGGCGTGCACCCAGCCAGCCCTCGACCTCGGCCAAGTAGCGGCTGACCATCGCCCGCGACATGTCCAGCACTTCCGCGGCGGCGGTGAGGCTGCCGCGCTCGGCCACCTCGACAAACACGGTCATGGCGGTCAATCGGTCCATATGCTCGATCCACGCAACAAACAAGCGCGTTATACGCTGTTTTTCGAGCGACTGCAGCAGCCTAGAGTGGCCCCATTCCCAGCCCACATCGCCCCACGGAGTCCTGCCATGAAGATCGCCCTCGTTAGTTCCACCGGCAACATCGGCCGCCAGATCGCCCGCCACGCGCTGGCCCACGGCCACGAACTCACCGTCATCGTGCGCAGCGCGCAGGACCTCCCGGCCGAACTGGCCGGCGCCCATCCGGTGATCGCCTCGCTGGATGACCAGGACGCGCTGGTCGCCGCCATCGCGGGCCACGACGTACTGGCCAGCGCCTACGGCCCGCGCCCGGGCGACGACATCGGCCGCGTGGGCGAGATCGCCGCGCAGCTGGCGGCCGCCGCGCGCAAAGCCGGCGTACCGCGCCTGGTGGTGGTGGGTGGCGCTGGCAGCCTGGAAGTCGCGCCGGGCGTGCAGCTGGTCGATACCCCCAACTTCCCGGAAGCCTACAAGCCGTACGCGCTGGCCCATCGTGAAGCCTTCAATCGCCTGCAGGCAGTGGACGACCTGGACTGGACCTTCTTCTCGCCGGCCGCCGAAATCGGCCCGGGCGAAGAGCGTGGCCAGTATCGCGTGCAGCCCAAGGCCTTCCTGGCCGACGCCAGCGGCCACAGCCGCATCAGCTATGCCGACTACGGCGCCGCGTTCGTCGCCGAGCTGGAAGCGCACGCTTATCCGAAGCAGATCATCACCGCCGCGTACTGATCCAGCTACACCCCTTGTAGAGCCAAGCCCGCGCTCGGCTCTACGCGAACATGCAGCCGGGCACTGGCCCGGCTCTACACAAGGAATTCCCCATGCGCGCCGCTGCCCTGCTGCTTCCCCTCACCCTGGCCGCCACTTTCACCAGTGCGCCGCTGCTGGCCGCACCGGCCACCGCGGCGCCGGCCGCCGCGACGAAATCACAACTGCACCTGCAGACCTTCCATCCCGGCCCGCAGGCGATGTTCTCGGTCTCCTCGGTACTGATCGAAGGCCGCCATGACGCGATCCTGGTCAACGCGCAGTTCGGCGCCAGCGACGCACGCAAGCTGGTCGAACGGATCCGCGCCAGTGGCAAGCAGCTGACCACGATCTACATCAGCCACGGCGATCCGGACTACTACTTCGGCCTGGCCACCTTGCAGGATGCCTTCCCGCAGGCACGCATCGTCGCCACTGCGCAGACCGTCGCCCACATCCAGCAGACCCAGGCCGGCAAGCTGGCCTACTGGGGACCGAAGATGGGTGCCGACGTGCCCGCGCGCATCGTGGTGCCGCAGGTGCTGGACGGCGATGCCCTGCAGCTGGAAGGCCAGCGCCTGCCGTTGATCGGCCTGGATGGCCCGACCCCGGACCGCACGGTGCTGTGGGTACCATCGCTGCGCGCGATCGTCGGCGGCATTCCGGTGGTGGCCGGCGAGCACGTGTGGATGGCCGACACGCAGACGCCGAAGTCGCACACTGACTGGCTGCAGACCCTGCAGCGGTTGCAGGCACTGAAGCCGAAGGTGGTGGTGCCGGGGCATTACGCGCCGGGTGCGGCGCTGGATGCCAGTGCGTTGCGCTTCACCGCGGACTACATCCGCGCGTTCGACGCCGAGGCGGCAAAGGCGAAGGACAGTGCGGCGCTGGTGCAGGCGATGCAGGCGCGCTATCCGACGCTGGACGGCGTGGCGTCGCTGGAGCTGAGTGCGAAGGTGGCCAAGGGCGAGATGCAGTGGCCATGAGGTAACGGGGTTCTTCTGCAGGGCTGCGCCCTGCACCTGCAGAGGCAACAGCAACAGCCGAAGCAACAGCCGAAGCTGGTTTCCTGAGGGTGGGCGGGGTGGCATGTCTGCGCAATCTGTCTGGATGGAATGACCTGCTCCTGGTGGGTGTCGACCTTGGTCGACACGTGGATCCACGCCATGCGTGGATGAACGATCAGGAACGATCGGTCTGGGCGTGCTCGAACAATTCCCCCTGCACCACCGGTTCCTTTTCGCGGAAGCCGCCCAGCCCGACACCCACCAGCCGATAGCGCGTCTCCGCTGGCAGGTCGACGCGGGCGCGCAGGGCCAGTGCGATGTCGCGCAGTTCTTCCATCGACTCCGGCGGACGTTCCGGGGTGAAGCTGCGGGTGAGAATGCGGAACTGCGCGGTTTTCAACTTCAGCACCACGGTATGGCCGACACGTTCGGTCTTGCGTGTGGCATTCCAGGTCTTCTCCGCCAACTGCACGATCGCCTCGCCCAGGTCTTCCAGCAGCAGGTCTTCGGCGAAGGTGTCCTCCGAGGAGATCGACTGCACCTGCTGGTCCGGTTCCACCGGCCGCTCGTCGATGCCGCGTGCGCGGTTGTACAGGCTGCGGCCGAAACTGCCGAACGCTTCTTCCAGATCGATCAGTGCCCACTGCCGCAGGTCGCCGCAGGTGGCGATGCCGCGCGCAGCCAGCTTGCCTTCCATCACCTTGCCGACGCCAGGCACCCGGCTCACCGGCAACGGCAGCAGGAAGGCGTCCACCCGCTGCGGCGGAATCACGAACTGGCCATCGGGCTTGCGCCAGTCCGAGGCGATCTTGGCCAGGAACTTGTTCGGCGCGATCCCGGCTGAAGCAGTCAGGTTCGTCTCCTCACGGATCTGCATGCGGATGGTACGGGCGATATCGGTAGCCAGTTCGATGCCGCTCTTCGGCTCGGTCACGTCCAGGTAGGCTTCGTCCAGCGACAACGGCTCAACCAGGTCGGTGTGGCGCAGGAAGATCTCGCGCACCTGGCGTGACACCGCCTTGTAACGTGCGAAGTCGGGCGGCACGAAGATCGCATCCGGGCACAGGCGTTCGGCCCGCACTGCCGGCATGGCCGAACGCACGCCGAACACGCGTGCCTCGTACGATGCTGCGCACACCACCGAGCGTGCGCCGCGCCATGCCACAACCACCGGCTTGCCGCGCAGTGACGGATCGTCGCGCTGCTCCACCGACGCGTAGAACGCGTCCATGTCAACGTGGATGATCTTGCGCAGTCGGGTCATGTCAGGTGGAAAAGGCGGGGCCGGGTCGGGTGGGCCACACGCCGAAGTATGGTCGTTGCACATCAACAGGATGCGCGTATTCCCTTGAAAACACTACGGTTGCGTACGGTTGAAATGTTTGATCGGGACAGTTTCCACGGGCATTCTCGAGCGCTTGTTTCCCTGTTCTCCGCTTCCAGGATTGTGCTTCATGACCCGTCTCCACGCGTTCAACCGCGAACAGCTGCTGGCCAGCGCACGCGGTGAACTGTTCGGCACCGCCGCCGGCCGTTTGCCCAACGACCCGATGCTGATGTTCGACCGCATCACCGACATCCGCGAGGACGGCGGACCGCATGGCAAGGGCATGGTACGCGCCGAACTGGATATCCGCCCGGACCTGTGGTTCTTCGGCTGCCACTTCATCGGCGACCCGGTGATGCCAGGCTGCCTGGGCCTGGATGCCATGTGGCAGCTGACCGGCTTCTTCCTGACCTGGCTGGGTGCGCCCGGCAAGGGCCGCGCGCTGGGCTGTGGCGAGGTGAAGTTCACCGGCCAGGTACTGCCGGACGCCAAGCTCGTACGCTACGAGATCGACATCAGCCGGGTCATCAACCGCAAGCTGGTGATGGCCCAGTCGGACGCCCGCATGTACGTGGACGACCGCGAAATCTACAGCGCGCGCGACCTGCGCGTCGGCCTGTTCACCGAAACCGGGAGCTTCTGATGCGTCGCGTCGTCATCACCGGCATGGGCATCACGTCCTGCCTCGGCAATGATCTGGATACCGTTTCGGCCGCGCTGCGCGAAGGGCGCTCGGGCATCACCGCCCTGGCCGACCACGCCGAAGCGGGCCTGCGCAGCCAGGTCGGTGGTCGTGTCGACCTCGATCTGGACGCGTTGATCGACCGCAAGCAGAAGCGCTTCATGAGCGACGCGGCGGCCTTCGCCTACCTGGCCATGCGCGATGCCATCGCCGATGCCGGGCTCAGCCCCGAGCAGGTCAGCCACCTGCGCACCGGCCTGATCGCCGGTTCCGGTGGCGGCTCCAGCGAGTGGCAGATCGGTGCAGTCGACCTGCTGCGCGAACGGGGTGTGCGCAAGGTCGGCCCGTACATGGTGCCGCGCACGATGTGCTCGACGGTCTCGGCCTGCCTGGCTACCGCCTACCAGATCAAGGGCGTCAGCTATTCGTTGTCGGCCGCCTGCGCGACCTCGGCGCACTGCATCGGTGCCGCCGCGGACATGATCCGCCATGGCACGCAGGACATCATGTTCGCCGGGGGCGGTGAAGATCTGCACTGGTCGATGAGCGTGATGTTCGATGCGATGGGCGCGCTGTCGACCAGCTTCAACGAAACCCCGGCCAGCGCCTCGCGCCCGTACGACAAGGACCGCGACGGCTTCGTCATCGCCGGTGGTGGCGGCATGCTGGTGCTGGAGGACTACGACCACGCCGTCGCACGCGGTGCGCACATCCATGCCGAGCTGATCGGCTATGGCGTCACCTCCGACGGCGCCGACATGGTTGCTCCGTCCGGCGAAGGCGCGGTGCGCTGCATGAAGATGGCACTGCAGGGCGTCGATCGCCCGCTGGACTACCTGAACACCCACGGCACCTCGACCCCGCTGGGCGATGTCACCGAGCTCAACGCGATCCGCGAAGTGTTCGGCGATGCAGTGCCGCCGCTGTCTTCGACCAAGGCGTTGTCCGGGCACTCGCTCGGTGCAGCCAGCGTGCACGAGGCGATCTACTGCCTGCTGATGATGCGCGATGGCTTCGTTGCCGGTTCGGCCAACATCGGCGAGCTGGACCCGAAGGTGGAGAGCTTCCCGATCCTGCGCGAGAGCCGCGAGCAGAAACTGGATACGGTGATGTCCAACAGCTTCGGTTTCGGTGGCACCAACGCCGCGCTGGTGTTCGGGCGGGTGTGATGGGGGCAGGTGTGCCGACCCACGGTCGGCACCCACCAATAGATGTAGAGCCGAGCCATGCTCGGCTCAGTGCCGGCCAACGGTCGGCACCTACTGCTTACTTCGGCAGCAACGGCAGCAGCAGCGCGTGCGCGTCCACCAGGGACCCAACGATGCGGTGGCCCAGTGCGCGCAACTCTTCATCCGGATGCACCAGGTCCGGCACCTGGATCACGGTCATGCCAGCCGCCAGCGCCGCGCGCGTACCGGCCGGTGAATCCTCCAGCGCCAGGCAGCGCTTGGGCGCCTGGCCCAACCGCTGCGCGGCCAGCAGGTAGATGTCCGGCGCCGGCTTCGGCCGCGCCACATCGCCACTGGTGATCACCGCATCGAAATACGGCAGTAGACCCGCAGCGGCCAGCTTGCGGTTGGCCCTCGGCTGCCGCGTGGTGGTGGCCACCGCCCGCGGTACCGCGTGCGCTTTCAGCAGCTCCAGCAGCTCCAGGATGCCAGGACGCAACGGCAAACCGGTCTGCGTACGTGCCTCATACAGGTCGTGGCAGCGTGCGGCCACCGCCTCGATCACGCTGTCCTCGATCCCCTGCGCACGCAGCAGCGCGTGCGAATCGCGGTCGCCGAGGCCGACCATGCGCAGGAACACCGTTTCATCCAGGCCCAGTCCGAACTCGTCGGCGGCCTGGCTCCAGCAGGCCAGCGAAACGCGCTCGCTGTCGATCATCAGGCCGTCCATGTCGAAGATGACGGCGTCGGGCAGGAACGGCAGCGCAGCAATGTTGGTCATGAAGCGAACAGCGTATCCAGGTCGGTGGAAGTGAGCTGCCGCCATTGCCCCTCGTCCAGCCCCTGCAGGTCCAGCCCGCCGACGCGGCTGCGATGCAGGGCCTGCACGTGGTTGCCGGTGGCGGCGAACATGCGGCGTACCTGATGGTAGCGGCCTTCGTGCAGCACCAGCCGCGCACGGCGCGCATCCAGCACCTCCAGTTCAGCCGGCAGCAGGGGCGTCTTCTCCGATTCCAGCATCAGCGTGCCGCTGGCGAACAGCGCCACCTCGTCGCCGCGCAGGTCCTCGCTCAACTCGACCTCATAGACTTTCGGCAGCTTCGACTTCGGCGAAATGATCCGGTGCAGCAGGCCACCATCGTCGGTCAGCAACAGCAGGCCACTGGTCTCGCGGTCGAGGCGGCCGACCGTGGACAGCACCGGATCGCGGTCGCGGAAGCGCGGCGGCAGCAGGTCGTAGATCAGGCGCCCGGTGTCCTTGGTCGAACAGGTGTAGCCGGCCGGCTTGTGCAGTGCGATCGACAGCCCCGGCGGTGGGTCCAGCGGCTCGCCATCGACCCGGATGGCGTCATGCGGCACCTGGTCGTCGGCATACAGCACTTCGCCATCGGCGTCGGTGACGCGGCCTTCGCGGAACATCCATTGCACCTGCTTGCGGCTGCCATAGCCCAGGTTGGCGATGTGCTTGACCAGCTTCACTTGCCCTTCCCCTTCACTGCTTCCACCAGCTTGAAACCGTCGCGTTCGGCGACCACGCGCACCGCGCCGAACCTGTCGTTGAGGGTGTGCTCGTAAGGCAGGTGGCGGTTGGCCACCACGTACAGGCGCCCGCCCGGGCGCAATGCCTGCGCAGCCACGGCGATGAAGCGCTGGCCGATGTCCGGGCGGTCAGCGCGCGACGGCGTGTGGAACGGCGGGTTGCTGATGATGACGTCGTAGCCCGGCTCGATGCCGGCGGTGACGTCCTGCCACAGGAAGCGCAGCGGCAGCGGGCGCGGCGGCGGCGCCAGATTGAGCTCGGCCAGCGCCAGTGCGCGCTGCTCGGCCTCGTACAGATCCAGCGCGGTGATCTTCGGGCAGCGTTCCAGGAGTTCGCGCGACAGGTAGCCGTAGCCGGCGCCGAGGTCGGCGGCGCGTCCGGCCAGGTCGGCCGGCAGGTGCTCGGCCAGCAGCGCCGACGCCGGATCGATGCGATCCCAGGCGAACACGCCCGGGCGGCTGAGGAAGCGACCGCCCACGATCGGGCGCACCGCATCCAGCGCCGACCAGCGCTTGGCCAGGTCAACGTCGTGCTGGCCCTGCAGCGGGGCGGTCCAGTACACGCGGCAGTGGTTCTTGGTCAGGCAGCCACCGAGGCCGGCCAACTGCTTGAGGTCGCCCTCGCCCGAACGCGCACCTTCGTTGTTGGACTGGCAGGCAACGATGCGGCCGCCGTCGGCGACCAGCGCAAGCGCACGGGCGAACAGCGCACGGGCTTCTTCGCGCTGGCGCGGCGGCAGCACCAGCACCAACGGGTAGCGGCCCTTGCCGGCCGCGTCATCCAGCTGCCCGCTGACGGTCCAGCCGGCAGCCTGCTGCAGCGGTTGCGCGAACGGGGCGAAGCTCTGTTCGCAGTGCACCTCGCGATCACCGGCCACTTCGCGCAATGGCCAGCCATCGCGGGCACGCAGGAAGGCTACCGGGCCCTCCGGCCAGCGCAGGGCGCCTTGGGAGAACGGCAGGAGCAGGGTCTGCAGGGGGGCGTCGTCGCTGGAGGCCATCGGCGCGGGTACTTCAAGCGTGAGGGCCGTCCATTGTACCGGCTTGGCCGGGCCGGCCCCGGCGGCCCGCTTTGCGAAACCCGAACGGGGCCTTGATCCGCCAGAAACATTGAAACGTTCAGGGTAGAGGCTCACCCGGAAACCCAGGAGAACCTGCATGCGAGCCTTGTTCGTCGGTGGCGTGGTCGACAACAGTGAAATGGACCTGGAAGGCAGCCATCCGCCCGTGCACTACCCCGAGGACACCGGCGGCGGCCACTCGCGCTACCGGCTGCACCAGGTCGGCCATGGCGCCGACGGCAGCGTGGCCTATGCGGTGTACGGCGCTCCGGACCTGGCTGATGACGAGGTAGCCCGGGTCGCGGAGGAGCGCGCCTACGCGCGGCGGTTCGAGGCGACGCCGACGTTGTTCGAGCATTGACACATCCGTAGCGCCCTGGCCCACGCTCGGACGGCGGCAGAGCCGAGCGTGGGCTCGGCTCTACCTCGGATCAAGGCGCCTTGGGTGGCAGGCGGTTGATGCTGGCGATTTCATCCAGCCAGACATGGTGCTGCTGCACCGGCGTGTCGTAGTCATCCAGGCGCAACTGGCCGTTGCTGCCTTCGTCGCCGGCCTCGTTGCGGTACTGCTGCACGGTCGGCTTCACTGCCACGGTACCGAGCAGGCGGCGACCATCGTGCAGGGTCAGTTCCACCTGCGTTTCGCCTTCCAGTTGCGGCAGCAGGGCTTCCAGGCGCGCGATCTGCGCCGGATCGGTATGGATGCGGGGAGCTGTTCGGGACATCGGTGACCTCCTGACTGCAGGGTCGCCGATCGGCCGTGAATGTTCAGTGCAGCGCACTGTCCGCGCGTGGCACCTGCACCTTGCGCACGGCAGCCACCAGCTGCGCTACCGAGTACGGCTTGGCCACATGCTCCTGGAAGCCCGACGCCAGCGCGCGGCGGCGGTCGTCGGCACGCGCCAGTGCAGTCACCGCCACCGCAGGCAAGGTCGCCGCATCCACGCCCATGTCCTCGCGCAAGGTGCGCACCAGCCCATAGCCATCCATGCCCGGCATGCCGATGTCGGTCAGCAGCACGTGGTATTGCAGGTGGCCGGTGTCGGCCAGCAGTGCCAGCGCTTCGCCGGCCGAACTGGCCGCAGACACGCTGGCGCCCTGCTCTTCCAGCATGCGCCGCAAGTACTCCAGCACTTCCGGCTGGTCTTCCACCGCCAGCACATGCATGCCGCGCAGCGGATACGGCTCGACGATCACCGGCTCCAGGATCGGCCCGCTGATCACTTCGCGCAGCGGCCGCCGTTCGGCATCGGGAACATGCTGGGGCAGGCGCACGGTGAAGGTCGCGCCGTGGCCGTGGCCCTCGCTGGCCGCAGTGACCGTGCCACCATGCAGTTCGACCAGCTGCTGCACGATCGCAAGGCCCAGGCCCAGGCCGCCATGGCGGCGGGTGGTGGTGCCGTCGGCCTGGCGGAAGCGGCTGAACAGATGATTGAGGAATTCGGGTGCGATGCCATCACCGCTGTCACGCACGGTGATCTCCCAGTAGTTGCCGTCGGCCCGCAGCTGCAGGTCGATGCGGCCTTCAGCCGGGGTGAACTTGATAGCGTTCGAGAGCAGGTTCCAGAACACCTGCTGCAGGCGCGTGGCGTCGCCCAGCACCAGGCTGGGTTGCGCGGGCAGCTGCAGGTGCACGTCCAGCGCCTTGCCTTCGGCCACCAGTTCCTGCGCGCCGATCGCCTCACCCAGCACCGTGCACAGGTCCAGCACTTCCACCTCCAGCTGCACCTTGCCCAGCAGCATGCTGCTGAGGTCGAGCATGTCCGAGATCAGCCGCTTCTGCGCACCGGCGCTGTTGGCGATCACGTTCAGGCCCTTGTACAGCGGACTGGTGTTGTCCACGCGCTGCAGAAGCAATTCGCTCCAGCCGAGGATGGTGGTCAACGGCGTACGCAGCTCATGCGACAGCGTGGCCAGGAATTCATCCTTCAGCCGCGCCATGTTTTCCGCAGCACTGCGCGCGGCACGCTCGGACTGCAGCAGTTCCTCGCGGGCCAGCTCGATCTCGCGGCGTTCGGTCACGTCCGGGCTGCTGCCGGCCAGGCCGATGAAACGGCCCATGCGCGAGAAGCGCGGGCGGGCATTCATCTCCAGCCAACGCCACTGGCCATCGGCACGGCGCGCACGCACCAGCGCGTGCATCGAGCGCTGCGCCTTCAATGCTTCCTGCAGCTCGTACTCGAAGACCGATGCGTCGTCCGGATGCACCAGGCCGCGCCAGACGTCCTCCGGCACGCGCGTCTCGTCACCGCCGAAGAACTCGCTGAAGGCGCTGTTGACGAAACGGGCATGGCCGCGCTCGTCCAGCACCCACACCGGCATCGGCAGGCCGTCGGCCAGCGCGCTGAAGCGGGCTTCGCTTTCGCCCAGCTCCACTTCCATCTGCTTGCGTGCGGTGATGTCGAAGAACAGGATGCCGACCTTGTCCTCGCCCGGCCGGCCCACGCGCACCGCATCAACCGCGAACGAGCGGCCCAGCGCACGCGCTTCCATCTCGAACTGGGCCGGGCGGCCGCTGCGTGCGACCTCGCCATAGATGCGGAACCAGTCCTGCTCATGGCCGGGCTCCAGCGCCGTCATGCGCTTTCCGCGCGCATCCTTCAGCCCGGTGTGGCGCTCGAAGGCATCGTTGACCTCGATGAAGCGGTAGTCGACCGCACGTTCACCCTCGAACAGCACCTGGATCACGCAGAAACCCGCGTTGATGCGCTCAAGCACGCCATGATGCAGGTCAGGTTCGGGCGCCGGCACCATCATCGGTGGGCGCTCCACGAGGGGCGGCAGTGTGGACAAGGGTGTCTGTGCAGGCCAGGTTGGAGGCACAGCATCTTCCAAAGGGCGTATTCACAGCGTCAAGCGCCGTCAGTCATGGTTGACGTCGATGAATTGGCGGCAACCGCGCTTGCACACGACGCGTCCGGCCATTGCCGATACCGGGAAGCAGGATCACACTCGATCTGAGATCAACATCGCCCCCGTCGAGGGGACGCAGGAGACCGTGATGAAACGCTCACTCGCGATTGCCCTGTTGGCAGGCGCCCTGGTGGCGGGCGGCGCCAGCGCGGCACCGCGCACCGTGACCGACCCGGAAGCTCCCCGCGCATTGCAGGCCGATGGCCCGGTCAGCGTGAAGTGGGAGGATCCGGCCAAATTCACCGAGATCCGCCAGAGTACCAACCGCTTCGAGGCCGAGCGTGGCGACTGGGTGCAGCAGCTGGCACGCTACCTGCAGACCGCTGCCGCCAAACCGCTGCAACCGGGACAGAGGCTTGATGTGACCCTGGTCGACATCAAGCGCGCCGGTGACTACGAGCCGTGGCACGGCCCGCGCGGCCGCGACATCCGGATCATGCGCGACATCTACCCACCGCGGATCAGCCTGCAGTACACGCTGAAGGACGCCAGCGGCCGCATCGTCAGCGAGGGCGACGCGCGCCTGAGCGATACCGGCTACCTGCACAACATCGGCCTGAAGAGCGACAGCGATCCACTGCGCTACGAAAAGCGCCTGATCGACGACTGGGTGAAGCGGCAGCTGACAGCGCAGGCCACCGCAGCACGGTAGGCCGTAAGCCCATCGGCAGGTATCGACCTTGGTCGACACGCATTACAGGGCGCCGACCAAGGTCGACCGCTACCAGAGTCGCGCCCGGCGCCCCGTACCAGGCGACCACTGCGCGTAAAACCCATCGGTAGGTGTCGACCTTGGTCGACACGCATTCAAGGCG
>NZ_KV791454.1:0-24366 GCF_001807895.1 Stenotrophomonas sp. HMSC10F07 | reverse complement strand
GTCGACCTTGGTCGACACGCATTCAAGGCGCCGACCAAGGTCGGCCGCTACCAGAGTCGCGCCCGGCGCCCCGTACCGGGCGACCGCTACGCGTAAAGCCCATCGGCAGGTGTCGACCTTGGTCGACACGCATTCAAGGCGCCGAGCGTGCGCTCGGCTCTACACGTACACCTTAGCCACGCGCTTGACCGCGCACGGCAGCTGGTAGGCACTCACGCCACAGCGCGGCGCCAGCTCCGACAGCGTCGGCGCGCAACCCCACAGCTCCACCACGCTGCCGATGCCGGCCTGCGGATGCGCGGTCAGGTCCACCGTCAACATGTCCATCGACACGCGCCCGATCAGGCCGCCGGGCTGCCCGTCGATCAGCACCGGGGTGCCGTTCGGGGCGAACTGCGGGTAACCGTCGGCATAGCCAAGCGCGACCACGCCTACGCGGGTGCGTGCCTTGGCCACGAAGCGTGCGCCATATCCCACCGGTTCACCGGCTTCGATCCAGCGCTCGGCGATCACCTTGGACTGCATCGTCATCACCGGGCGCAGGCGCGCGGTCAGCGCGGTGCTGTCCGGCAGCGGGTTGGCGCCGTACAGCATCAGGCCGGGCCGCACCCAATCGCTGCGCACCTCCGGCCAGCCCAGCAGCGCCGGCGAATTGCACACGCTGGTCTCGCCGTGCAGGCCGTCGATGGCGCGCGCGAAGGTCGCGGCCTGCTCGCGGGTGCGCTCGCTGTCCAGTTCGTCGGCACGTGCCAGGTGGGTCATCAGCACGATGCGCTCGACCTGCGGCAGCGCCGACAGGCGTGCATGCGCCGCGCGGAAGCTGTCCACGTCCAGGCCGAGGCGGTGCATGCCGCTGTCCAGCTTCAGCCACACCGTCAACGGGCGCGGGCTGTCGAACGCCGCCAGTGCCTCCACTTGCCACGGCGAACCGACGGCGAACCAGAAGTCATGCTCGGCCACCAGCGCCATGTCGCTGGGCTCGAAGATGCCTTCCAGCAGCAGGATCGGCGCACGGATGCCGGCCTGGCGCAGCTCCAGTGCCTCTTCGATGGTGGCCACGCCGAATCCATCGGCCTCGCCTTCCAGCGCCTGCGCACAGCGCACCGCGCCGTGCCCATAGGCATCGGCCTTGATGATCGCAAGGGCCTTGCCACCGCCCAGTTCACGCGCGAGCCGGTAGTTGCTGCGCAGGGCGCCCAGATCGATCAGCGCGCGGGCAGGACGCATGTGCGGTTCTCGTGTTGCGGCGCGTGACCGTACTGGCCGTAGCGGAAAATATCCAGGCCTTCGGTGCTGATCTGCGGCTGTCGCGCGCTCATCAGGTCGGCCAGGTAGCGGCCCGAACCGCAGGCCATGGTCCAGCCCAGCGTGCCGTGGCCGGTGTTGAGGTACAGGTTGCGGAACGGCGTGGCGCCGATCACCGGCGTACCGTCCGGCGTAGCCGGGCGCAGGCCGGTCCAGAACTGCGCGCGCGACAGGTCGCCGCCCTTCGGGTAGAGGTCACGGACCACCAGTTCCAGGGTCTCGCGGCGGCGCTGCGACAGCGACAGGTCGAAGCCGGCCACCTCGGCCATGCCGCCGACACGGATGCGGTCGTCGAAGCGGGTCACCGCAACCTTGTAGCTCTCATCGAGGATGGTCGAGGTCGGCGCCATCGCCCGGTCGGTGATCGGCAGGGTCAGCGAGTAACCCTTCAGCGGGTACACCGGCAGGCGCATGCCCAGCGGTGCGACCAGCGCCGGTGAGTAGCTGCCGAGCGCAACCACGAAGCGGTCGGCGGTTTCCAGCTTGCCGTCGATGCGCACGCCGGTGATGCGGTCGCCATCGAACTCCAGCCCGGTGATGTCCTGGTCGAAGCGGAATTCAACGCCGGCATCCACGCACATCTGCGCCAGGCGGCGGGTGAACAGTTGGCAGTCGCCGGTCTGGTCACGCGGCAGGCGCAGCGCGCCGACCAGGCCATCGACGTGGGCCAGGGCCGGTTCGGCCTGGATGATGCCGGCCCGGTCCAGCACCTCGTACGGCACGCCGTACTGGGCCAGGATCTCGATGTCCTGCGCCGAGGCATCCAGCTGCTGCTGGGTGCGGAACAACTGGGTGGTGCCCAGGTCGCGGCCTTCGAATTCGATGCCGATCTGCGCGCGCAGCTCGTTCAGGCAGTCGCGGCTGTACTCGGACATGCGCACCATGCGCGCCTTGTTGATCGCATAACGCTCGTGGGTACAGTTGCGCAGCATCTGCCACAGCCAGCGGTACTGGGCCAGGTCCATGCCCGGCTTGATCGCCAGCGGCGCGTGCTTCTCGAACAGCCAGCCGATCGCCTTCTTCGGCACGCCCGGCGCCGCCCACGGCGAGGTGTAGCCGAATGACAGCTGGCCGGCATTGGCGAAGCTGGTCTCCAGCGCCGGGCCGGGCTGGCGGTCGATGACCGTGACTTCAAACCCGGCCTGTCGCAGGTACCAGGCACTGGTAGTGCCGATCACGCCGCTGCCGAGAACTAGGACTCGCATGGGACTTCTCCAACCCGATCATTCCCTGCACTGGAGCGTGCCGGGACCATAATTGGGGAAGTATAGACAGCCAATACCAGTTGATTTGCCTGATTTGAAATCAACCGGCAGGATGTTCTCCTGCAATTCATTCCCCAAGGTTGACGGCCATGGCCACCCGTACCCGCGAACTGGACAAGATCGACCGCAAGATCCTGCGCATCCTGCAGGCCGAAGGCCGCATCTCCTTCACCGAGCTGGGCGAGCGGGTCGGCCTGTCGACCACCCCGTGCACCGAGCGGGTGCGCCGCCTGGAACGCGAAGGGGTAATCACCGGCTATCACGCCCACCTCGACCCGGCCGCGGTGAAGGCCAGCCTGCTGGTGTTCGTAGAGATCAGCCTGGCCTACAAGTCCGGCGACATCTTCGAGGAATTCCGGCGCGCCGCGCTGAAGCTGCCCAACGTGCTGGAGTGCCACCTGGTGTCGGGCGACTTCGATTACCTGCTGAAAGCACGGATCAGTGAAATGGCTTCCTACCGCAAGCTGCTCGGCAGCACGTTGCTTACACTGCCGCATGTACGTGAGTCGAAGAGCTACATCGTGATGGAAGAGGTGAAGGAGACGCTGAGCCTGCCGATTCCGGATTGAGGCGGTTGCAGGATGGGGTCAGAGCCCGCTGTGCGGGATCCGACCCCGGTCGGCATCTGGCAAGGGGTCGGATCCCGCGCAGCGGGCTCTGACCCCGGTCATGGCGACAGTCAGCGCTGCTGCGGATGCTTCTGCGTGCGCTGTTCCTGCTGCTTGCCGCCCTTGTGCGGCGGCTGCGGCTCCATCTGCTGCTGTTGCTGTTGCTGTTGCGGGTTGCGGCTCTGCGGTTCCTTGCCGGGATGACGGTTCTGCTGGTTTTTCATGGTCGCGATCCAGTGGACGAAGGACATGCGGCGGCGGGATGCCGGCGCAGGGCCACGGTGGTCCCGGAACGGTTAATCGCAGGCGAAAAAGCAGTGATCGGCTGGATGTTGTTTTCGTGCGTTCAGCCCGCTCAGCGCCAGGTAGCGGCCAACCTTGGTGGCACCAGGACTCAGCGCTTGATCTGCTGCCCATCGCCGGCCGGCACGCTGTCGTAATAGCGGCCGGTGCGCGAATCGAACACGCGGTTCGGGCCGGCCGGGCGCACGCCCGGAACGATGCGGCCATTGCGGTCATAGACCTTGTCGGCCGGCTTCGGCACCGGCGTCGGCGCGACCCGGGCCGGACCGGTGGATCTGATCGGCTGCGCCGGCTGCGGCGACGGCAGCACCTGCGGTTGCGGGCGAGCGGCCTGTGGCGGTGGCGCCACGGGCTGCGGCGCCACGGTGGTCGCGCTGCGGGTCGCAGTCGGGTCGGCGGTCGGCACCTGCGCCAGCGCCACGATGGGCAACAGGGCCAGCAGCAGGGGAAGGATTGGTTTCATGGCGCGCTCCGGCGTGGATCGCGTTCACCTTGCGCCCGCCCCTGTGTGCCGCCCATGAACGGCCATCACACTTGCAAGGTCGCGTCTTCACCCCCACGTTTTCCGCCATCCCCAGGCCATCGACCCCACGGAGCGCCGCCATGACCGCCTTCGACCTGACGCCCCCCACTGCCACCCAGACCGAGGCGCTGATCGCTGGCCTCAGCAGCGAGGAGCGCCGCGTGCTGCTGCAGCACGGCACCGAGGCGCCGTTCTGCGGCGTGTTCCTCGACAACAAGCGCGAGGGGGTCTACTGCTGCAGGCTGTGCGCGCTGCCACTGTTCCGCTCCAGCACCAAGTTCGATTCCGGCACCGGCTGGCCCAGCTTCTTTGCCCCGTTCGACCCGGCGCACGTGCGCGAGATCCGTGATACCAGCCACGGCATGGTGCGCACCGAGATCACCTGCGCGCGCTGCGGCAGCCACCTGGGCCACGTGTTCCCGGATGGTCCGCCGCCCACCTACGAGCGACACTGCCTGAACTCCGTCTCACTTTCGTTCACCGGCAATGGCGAGCCCTGGCCCGATCCGTTGCAGCGTGGCGGCGCAGAAAGCGGCGTGGCGGGCTGAAACACCCCGCTGACCGATTTCACAGAATTCCCTCTTCAGAAAACCGGGCGACGGGCCGACAAGGAGATATCCCCTCTCCTTGCGTCGCCCCATGCTCATCATCGTTGGATTCCTGGTCGTCATCATCAGCGTGATCGGGGGCTACCTCGGTGCCCACGGCCGCCTGGGTGCCCTCTGGCAACCCTATGAGCTGGTCATCATCGGCGGCGCCGCGCTCGGCGCCTTCCTGGTCGGTACCCCGGCCAAGACGGTCAAGCAGACCCTGCAGGCCATGGTGGGTGTGTTCAAGGGCCCGCGCTACAAGCAGCAGGACTACATCGATGTGCTCAGCCTGCTCTATGAACTGCTCAACAAGGCCCGCCGCGAAGGCTTCATGGCGTTGGAAGACCATGTCGAGCGCCCGGCCGAAAGCGCGCTGTTCGGCAACTACCCCAAGGTGCAGGCCGACCACCACCTGATCGATTTCATCACCGACTGCCTGCGCCTGATGATCGGCAGCAACATCGAGCCGCATGAGCTGGAACCGCTGCTGGAACTGGAGCTGGAAAAGCACCACGCCGAGGCCATGGCACCCTCACAGGTGCTGACCAAGGTCGCCGACGGGCTGCCCGGTTTCGGCATCGTCGCCGCGGTGCTGGGCATCGTCATCACCATGGGCTCGATCGGTGGCGACATCGTCGAGGTCGGTGGCCACGTGGCCGGCGCGCTGGTCGGTACGTTCCTGGGCATCCTGCTGGGCTACGGCTTCGTCGGCCCGATGGCCGCCGCGATGGAGGCCCGCGCCGAGCAGGACAGCCGCATCTACGAATCGGTCAAGACCGCCCTGCTGGCCTGCCTGCGCGGTTACAACCCGAAGATCGCGCTGGAGTTCGCCCGCAAGACCCTGCCGTCGAACGTGCGCCCGGCCTTCTCCGATTTCGAGCAGCACCTGAAGACGGTCAAGTAAGCCATGGCCGAGAACAAGCCCACCGTCATCGTCCGCCGGGTCAAGAAGGCCGGCCACGCCGCCCATCATGGTGGTTCGTGGAAGGTGGCCTATGCCGACTTCGTGACCGCGATGATGGCGTTCTTCCTGGTGCTGTGGCTGATGGCCACCACCAACAAGAACGACCGTGCGGCCATTTCCGAGTACTTCCGCAACCCCAGCCCGTTGAGCGGTCAGAGCGCCACGCCGGCGCCCGGCATGGCCGGCCCGGGCGGCGCCAGCACCTCGATGATCAAGCTGGGCGGTGCCACCGACATTTCGCGTGGCAACAGCAACGACCCCTTCCAGAACCAGAAGGAAGCGGTACCGCAGCCGGTGGACCAGCAGCAGCGCGACAAGCAGCAGCTGGAAGCACTGATGAAGGAGCTGCAGGAAGCGATCAGCAGGAGCCAGGCCCTGGAGCCGTTCAAGGACCAGCTGCTGCTGGACCTGACCCCGGAGGGCCTGCGCATCCAGATCGTGGACAAGCAGAACCGGCCGATGTTCGACCTCGGCAGCGCCACGCTGAAACCGTACACGCAGCAGATCCTGCACGAGCTGGCCAACTACCTGAACCACGTGCCGAACCGGATCAGCCTGACCGGCCACACCGACATCACCGCCTATTCGGCTGCACGTGGCTACGGTAACTGGGAACTGAGCGCTGATCGTGCCAATGCCGCCCGCCGCGCGCTGGTGGACGGCGGCCTGGAGGACAACAAGATCACCCGCGTGGTCGGCCTGTCTTCATCGGTGCTGTTCGACAAGGCCGACCCGCAGAACCCGATCAACCGCCGCATCAGCATCGTGGTGATGACCCAGGCCGCCGAAGCGGCCGCTCTGGCTGGCGCCGGCCCGCAGGTCGGGCTGTCGGCACCTGCCGCTGACCCCGACGTGCAGGCCGCGCAGGGTGAGGCGCACTGAACCGGGGTCAGATCCCTTTCCCCTGGAAAGGGATCTGACCCCACCTGCGTGCGGCCGCTACAATGGCGGTCTTTCCGTTTCCAGGTGACCCCACCCCCATGTCCCAGAACTCCAAGGCCAAGCGCGACAAGCGCAAGAAGCAGCAGGCCAAGCGCCCGTTCCTGCGCCTGAACGCCCAGCAGCAGGTGCAGAACCATGCCGTGCTGACCAACGAAGACGGCCAGGTGGTCGCCGCCATCGGCCTGCAGGGCCGCGAATGGCTGCTGGCCATCGGTGGTCAGACCATGGGCAACGCCGAGAACCCGGTGCCGATGCTGGCCATGCTCAAGCACCTGTCCAACGTGCAGGAAAAGGAAGGCCGCAAGGTCAACCTGGAGTATTCCGAGCTGCTGCAGAAGCTGCTGGACACCCTGGCCGCCGAATCCGGCCAGACCGCTGACGAGTACCTGGACAAGCTGGTGTCCGAGTTCGAGACCGTGGAAGCCGAAGAAGGCGAAGAAGCCACTGAGGCCGCCGAAGGCGATGTGGTTGAAGCTGCTGCCGACGCCGAGGCCAGCCCGGCCGCTGACAGCGACAGCAAGCCGCAGGCCTGAACCGGCCGCGGCGGTGACGGTCTACGTCGATGACGCGGTGCATCCCTGGCGCGGACAGCGCTGGGCGCACCTGATGGCCGACACCCTGGCCGAGCTGCACGCGATGGCGGCGCAGCTCGGCATCCCACCGCGGGCCTTCCAGAACAAGGCCAGCGGTGCCCACTACGATGTCACGGCCGAGCTGCGTACGCAGGCGATCGCGCTTGGCGCGCGAGCGATTTCCCGGCACACCGATCGTGACCTGGTCAAAGCGGTGATTGCCAACGCCAGGGCGCAGTACCGGCCGTAGGCGCGCTGCCGTTTGCCTCCTGTAGAGCCGAGCCCATGCTCGGCTGCTCTACGCGGACTGCAGCCGAGCGCGGGCTCGGCTCTACATGCGCAGCGCTGCCGGCCCGTTCAGAACGGGTCGCTGCCCAGTCGGATCTCCACGTTCAGCAGCGAGCACAGCGCCAGCATCGCGTCGTCGTCACGGGTCAGCGCCATCACGCCGGTGAAGCCGTCGCTGCCGGTATCCACGCTCCACAGCGTGTAGTTGTGCTCGCGCAGGCGGTCGAAGGCGGTGGACATCAGCTGCACACCGTCCAGGTCCTCGGCGAAGTCCTCGTCATCCAGGTCGCCGCCCCAGTCCAGCTGCAGGTTGAAGCGCGCCGACAGCTCGTTGACCGCCGACTGCAGCGATTCCAGGTCGTCGCGCTCCACCTCGAAACCGGACTGCCAGGCGATGGCGGTGAACAGCGCCGGCAACCAGTCGCTGTCCGCTTCCAGCGGCTGCCCGTCCTCGGACAGGTGCTCGCGCCAGCGGTTGAACTGCTGCAGGGCCAACTCTTCGTCGCCCGGGTTGATCAGCACCAGCAGGTTCCAGACCCGCGCCTCGAATCCATCCTCGTCGAAGTCGTGGATGTCTTCCTCGAAGTCGAAATAGTCGCTGTTGTCGGGCATGGCGGAACGTCCTCTGGGGCAGGCCGGCATTCTACGGTTTATCCTGTGCCGCTGAAGCCGGCCTTGGTGGCCGTCACTGTGAATGAAGCGATGAGCGATACCCCTCCCGACCACCTGGCGATCAACCCGGCCAGCCCCTTCCATGATGCGCAGGCGCTGGAGCGCGGCGTCGGCGTGCGTTTCAACGACGTCGAGCGCGACAACGTCGAGGAATACTCGGTCAGCGAAGGCTGGATCCGCGTGCAGGCCGGCAAGGCCCGCGACCGCCGCGGCAACCCGATGACGATCAAGGTCAAGGGCAAGGTCGAGGTGTATTTCCTGGACCAGAAGCCGGAATAACCGGCTGTTCCGACCTGGGGTCAGATCCCTTTCCTGCGGAAAGGGATCTGACGCCGATCAACGCGGACCAAGGTCCGCACCCACCCGGGGTACACGGTCATTCGCGCTTGCGCGATTCCAGCAGGTCCAGGTTGCGGATCAGGCGCCGCGAGATCTCATCGGAGATCACCCCGCGCCGGGTCAACCGGAACAGCTCCTCACGCTCGGCATTGAGACCGGCGCTGCGCAGCTGGCGGTAACCCAGCTCCATGCGCCGCACTTTCTCCGGGTCCACGTCGGGCCCGTCGTTGTCCTTCTCCAGGTGCCGCTGATACAGCAGGCTCACCCGCGAGGCAGCGTCGTTGTACAGCTGCACGTTCTCGGTGTTCTGGTTCATCACCAGCTGCTGGCGCATGCGCTCGACCCCGGCCAGCGCAGCCTTGGACGACAGCCGGCGTGCCAGGTCCTCTTCCTTGCGCTCGCCCGAATCGGCCGGCAGCTGCAGGCCCTTCAGCAGCTGCGGCAGCGCCACGCTGGCGCCGACCAGTGAGAACAGGATCACCGCCGCGGCCAGGAAGATCACCAGGTCGCGCGCCGGGAACGCGCTGCCATCAGGCAGGAACAACGGCAGGGTCAGCACGCCGGCCAGGGTGATCGCGCCGCGCACGCCGGCCACCGAGGTTGCCACCACGATGCGCCAGTTCGGTGCCTCGCCGCGTTCCAGGCCTCGGCGGCGTGCACGCAGCAGGTTCCAGCGCAGCGACAACCATACCCACAGCAGGCGCAACAGGATCAGCGCCAGGTTGATCACC
This sequence comes from Stenotrophomonas sp. HMSC10F07, assembly GCF_001807895.1. Taxonomy (NCBI): domain Bacteria; kingdom Pseudomonadati; phylum Pseudomonadota; class Gammaproteobacteria; order Lysobacterales; family Lysobacteraceae; genus Stenotrophomonas; species Stenotrophomonas sp. HMSC10F07. The sequence goes on along the minus strand of NZ_KV791454.1, from coordinate 15,264 downwards.
ACCACGTACACCAGCAGCCACCATGCACTCTGGTGGCCGGACTCGTTCATGGTGGTGGTGGCACGCTCGACGATGCCGGGCAGCTGCTCGCCCAGCAGCACGAACATGATGCCGTTGAAGCTGAACTGCAGCATGTTCCAGACGCCCGCACGCTGTACGCGCATGCTGCCGGAGACACGGCCGGTGAGCTCGACGTAGCTCATCGCGATACCGGCCGCTACGGCAGCGAGGATACCCGAGGCATGGATTTCTTCGGCCAGCAGGTAGGCCGCGAACGGAATCAGCAGGTTGACCAGCATCGCCGCACCCGGTTCCTCGCCGAAGCGGCGCCACAACCAGCGCTGGAAGGTGGAGACACCGAGGGTGACCGCCACGCCCACCGCAAGGCCGGCCACCGCCACCCACAGGAAGGTCAGCGAGGCCGTGGCCAGCGAGAAGGAGCCGGTCATCACCGCCGCCACCGCGAAACGGAAGCAGACCAGGCCGGACGCATCGTTGAGCAGCGACTCGCCTTCCAGGATGTGCATCAGTCGCTTGGGAATCGGTGCCTTGGAGGCGATCGCGCCGACCGCCACCGGGTCGGTCGGCGAGACGATGGCCGCCAGCGCAAAGCACACCGCCAGCGGCATCACCGGAATCATCCAGTGGATCAGCAGGCCGGCACCGATGACGGTGAACACCACCAGGCCGAACGCCAGTTCGAGGATCGCGCCCTTGTCGCGGAACAGGCCCTGCTTGGGGATGCGCCAGCCATCAAGGAACAGCAGCGGCGGCAGGAACAGCAGGAAGAACACTTCCGGCTCCAGCGCGTGGCCGCGGTTGAACACCCCGGCGATGACCGCGCCCAGGCCGATCTGCACCAGCGGCAGCGGCAACGAGAACGGGAGGACGCGAACCAGGTAGCCGCTGGCGACAACGGCCACCAGCATCGCCAGGACGACTTCAATGGTATGCATGCTTCTTCCAGGAAGCGGCGCGCGGGGAGGCTCGAAGGCCAGCGCCGGAAACCCGGAAAAAACTACCACATGCGGCCATGAGCGCGACGGCCGGGGCGGTCGCGCGTCAGCCCCGGCTCATGCCCCGTCGAAGCGGTACAGGTCCATGGCGAGGAAGCCGGCATCGATGCCGGCATCGATGCGGCGTGCACCGAAGTGGTCCTCGCCGGCTGCGCCCATCGCGAAGAACAGCGGCAGCAGGTGCTCGTCGGTCGGGTGCGCGCGTTCGGCGAACGGTGCCTGCCGGCGGTAGTCGAACAGGGCCTGGCGATCATCGGCGGCCAGGCGCTGCTCGACCCACTCGATGAAGGGCCGCACGTACGGCGCTTCCTTGCCGTCCTGGTAGTCGCCCCAGTCGTGCAGGTTGTGGGTGATGCTGCCCGAGCCGACCAGCAGCACGCCCTGCTCACGCAGTGGCGCCAGCGCGCGGCCCAGCGCGAACTGGTGCCCGGGGCCGAGCAGCGGCTGGATCGACAGCGGCACCACCGGGATGTCGGCTTGCGGGCGCAGCAGCCGCAGCGGCACCCACGCGCCATGGTCGAGGCCACGCTGAGGGTCGAGCGCCACCGGCAGGCCGGCAGCGGCGATGCGGCGGGCCACTTCTTCGGCCAGCGCCGGATCGCCGGGCGCCGGGTACTGCAGTTCGAACAGCGCGCGCGGGAAGCCGCCGAAGTCATGGATCGTCGGCGGCTGCGGATGCGCGCCGACCAGCGGCTGCCGACCCAGCCAGTGCGCCGAGGCCATCACGATGGCGCGCGGCGTCGGCAGGTCGCGCGCCAGCTCGGCCAGGCGCACGCCGACCTGGCCCGGATGCAGGGCGGTCATCGGCGAGCCGTGGGAGATGTACAACGAAGGCAGGCGGGACATGGAATGCTCCAGTTGCAGGATCAGGCGGCGATCAGCGCGAACGCAGGGTCCACTTGCCGTCGCCGACCAGGAACAGCACCACCAGCGCCAGTGCCCAGAACGCCGGGTATTCCCAGCCGCCGCCGGCATTGGCGAAACCGAAGCCGTTGGCGCCGTGCACGGTGACGATGGTGCCCAGCAGCAGCGGCACGCCGGCCAGGCCGACCCAGCGCGCGTAGATGCCCAGCAGCAGCGCAGTGGTGATCACCAGCTCGGCGCCGATGGTGAGGTAACCCAGCGCGCCGGGCAGGCCCAGCGATTCGAAGAATGCCGCCGTGCCAGCCGGGGTGAACACCAGCAGCTTGATCAGCGCATGGACCAGGAACAGCACGCCCAGGGCCAGGCGCAGCAGGGTGGCACCGTACGGGGCCAGCGGCGAAACGGGAGGGGGGGGCGGTGTGCATGGGAAGCACCTTGAAGGGAGTGGATACAGGTTATTGCTACTTCACGAGCCGATAAATACGATCGTCTGACGGTATTTATTTCATAAGGCGCAACAATGGACACCCTCGAGGCGATGCGTGTGTTCGTAGCGGTGGTCGAGCGCAACGGCTTCAGTGCCGCGGCACAGGCCCTGGACATGTCGACCGCCGGCGTCACCCGCCAGGTCGCGGCACTGGAAAAGCGCCTGTCCACCCGCCTGCTCCACCGCACCACGCGGCGGGTCAGCCCCACCAGCGCCGGCGCCGCCTATTACGCCCAGTGCGTGCGCCTGCTGGCCGAGTTCGACGCGCTGGAGGCCAGCATCGGCGCGCAGGCGCTGGAACCCTCGGGCACGCTGCGCATCAACGCACCGGTCAGCTGGGGCATCGCCCGCCTTGGCCCGTTGCTGGCCAGCTACCGCGAGCGCTTCCCGCAGGTGGAACTGGACCTGGCCCTGTCCGACCGCCTGGTGGACATGGTCGAGGAAGGCTACGACGTGGCCATCCGCATCACCCGCGAGCCGAGCCCGGCGCTGATCGCGCGCCGGCTGGGCGAATCGCGGGTGAGCCTGTGCGCGGCGCCGGCCTACCTGGCTGCACGCGGTACACCACAGACGCCGCAGGACCTGCAGGATCACGCATGCCTGAGCTACAGCTACTGGGCCGCTGGCGACCACTGGCCGCTGCAGGGACCCGGCGGTGAAGTGAAGGTGGCGGTGAACAGCCTGCTGCACGCCAACAACGGCGACGTGCTGCGCGAAGCGGCGATCGCCGGCATGGGTGTGATCCTGCAACCCGACTTCCTGCTGGAAGACGCGCTGGCTGATGGCCGCCTGGTGCGCGTGCTACCGGAATGGGAAGCCTCGCCGATCGGCATTTTCGCGGTCTATGCCAGCCGCAGCCACCTGGCGCCGAAGGTACGCAGCTTCATCGACCACCTGGTGGAGGCTGGGGTGTAGCCGAGTCTGGCGTTTGCCGGTAGTGCCGGCCGCTGGCCGGCAATCAGGCACGTCCCGGTCCTGGGCGAATGCCGGCCAGCGGCCGGCACTACCACTTAGGCGGCCACCTCATCCAGCGCGTCGATGATCCGCTCCAGCGGCGCCGGCCGCCCCAGCAGGTAGCCCTGCACCTGGTCGCAGCCATGCGCAGCCAACCAGTCCAGCTGCCCCGGCGTTTCAACGCCCTCGGCGATGATGGTCAGGCCCATGCTGTGGCCGAGCGACAGCAATGCGCGGCAGATCGAAGCGTTGCGCGGATTGGTTTCCACGTCCGCGACGAAACTGCGATCGATTTTCAGGATGTCCAGCGGCAGGTGCTGCAGGTAGGACATGCTGGAATAGCCGGTGCCGAAATCGTCCAGCGACACGCTGATGCCCTGCTCGTGCAGGCGCTGCATGGTCTGCATCGCCTGCGCCGGCTTGCGCATCAGGCTGCTCTCGGTCAGCTCCACGTGCAGTGCGCCGCGGGCCAGTCCGAACTCCTGCTGGACGCGGGTGAACTCGGCCACCAGGTCGCTGTTGAAGAACTGCACTGCCGACACGTTGACTGCAATCGGCAGCTCGCCCCAACCGGCCTCGACCAGCCGCCGCTGTGCCTTCGCCGCGGCGCGGATCACCCAGCGGCCCAGTGCCAGGATCAACCCGGTGTCCTCGCACAGCTGGATGAACTCGTTGGGCGGGATGAAGCTGCCATCGGCCTGCGGCCAGCGCAGCAGGGCCTCCAGCGCGGCCGGGCTGCCATCGCTGGCGTGCCGGATCGGCTGGAAGTACAGCTGGAACTCGTTGTCGATGGCGGCGTGGATGCGCCCCGCCAGGCGCAGGCGGTCGGCCAGCCGCGTGGTCACTGCCGCATCGAACCAGACCACCACGTTGCCCTCGGCACGCGCCGCGTGCGCGGCCTGCGCGGCCATGCCGATCACCTGCTCGGCGCTGTGGCCGTCACCGGCAGTGTGCACGGCCACACCGATGCGCGGTTCGAACTGGTGCAGTGAATCCTTGCCACGCATCGGCGCTGACACGATCTGCAGCAGGTCATCCAGCACGCGCTGGGTATCGTGCTCGGCCCCGATCGCGAACACGAAGTCTTCCGCCGGCTGGAATGCCAGCGTGCCGCAACGCGCCCCCAGTCCACCGAGCCGGGTCGCCATCGACTGCAGCACCGCATCGCCGATCTCACGGCCCAGCGTATCGGCCACAAGCTGCAGGCCACGCAACTGCACGAAGGCGATGGTGTAGCCCTGCTGCTGCTCGTCCAGCTGTTCGGTCAGGGCGCGCACGTTGAGCAGGCCAGTGGCCGGGTTGTGCCGTGCCCGATAGGCCAGGTCGCGCTCGTAGGCCAGCCGTTCGCTGACATCCTCGGCCAGCACGAGGCACGCGGGTTGTCCGTCGAAATCGAGCCTGGACAGGTGTGCGCGCACCTCGAACACACTACCGTCCTTGCGCCGGTGCAAGCGTACGGTCGCGTCCGGTGGATCGCCCACCTGTGCGCGCTGGATGGCACCACGCACTTCGTCCCAGCCTTCGCGCGGGCGGATGTCGAGGATGCTCATCGACAGAAACTCGTCGCGGCTGTAGCCGTACTGGCGCACCGCAGCGTCGTTGACCTCGATGAAGCGCAGCGTATCCGGGTCGAACACCCAGAACGGTGCAGGATTGCGGTCGAACAGCAGCCGGAAGCGGCGTTCGACCTCGCTCACCTGCTCGCGCGCCTGGTAACGCTCGCTCAGGTCGGTCAGCGCGCCGATCATGCGCCGCTCGCTGTCGGCCACTTCCACCCGCTGCCCACGTGCGCCCACCCAGCGCACCTCGCCCCCGGGCAGTACCAGGCGGAACACCTGGTCGAGCACGGCGCTGCCGGCGAATGCCTGGTCAAAGGCATGCTGCAGGCGCGCGGCATCGTCGCGGTGCACGCGTGCGAAGAAATCGGCAACCGGCAGCGCATCGGTCTGCACGCCAAAGATCTCGCGCGCCAGCGGCGACCAGCGCAGCAGTGCGGCGTCCTCATCCACGTACCAGGTACAGACACGACCGACCTGGTGCGCAAGACGCAGCTCGGCGTGGCCTGTTTTCAGCTCCTCGGCCATGGCCTGCTGGCTGCGGGTGCTGCGCCGCACGGCGTACAGCAGCACCAGCAACACCGCGATGTAAGCCAGTACGATCGCCACCGACGCCTGCAGGTACGGCCACCACGGCGCCAGTACGTCTTCGTCGGCCAGGCCGACCTGCACCGCCAGCGGGCTGTGTTCCAGCGTGCTGATGGTGATGATGCGCGGTACGCCGTCGACCACACCCGGCACGCTTCCCAGCTCGACCACCGCCTGCGTGCCGAGCAGGTCACGGCGCGGCAGGTCGTAGCGGCGGCCCACCGTGCCGTGCGGATCAGGCACGCGGGCCAGCATGTAACCCTCGGCATCGCTGATCGAGACCAGTCCGTTGGGGCCGACATCGAGGCCGCCGACGATGCGTTGCAGTTCGCCACAGCGCAGCCGTGCCAGCAGCCAGCGCCCGTCGGCCATCGCCAGCGCCAGCGGCACCACCCAGCCGCCATCGCTGGCCCGCTGCGGCGGGCCGATGTACAGCGCGCTGCCCAGGCCACGGCGCTGCGGATCGGTCCACAGCGGCAGCTGCAGGTCGCCCGTGCCGGCCGTCAGCGGTCGGCCATGGCTGTCGAGCACGACGATGCTGTGCAGCTCGGCATGCCGGCGCAGCACGCCGCCGATGGAGGCATCCATCAAGGCCGGCGCCTGTACCGGCACACTGCGGAACACCTCGGCGGCGTCGGCGGCGATGCCGGACAGGGCGCGTTCCAGGTTGCGCAGCTCCAGCGCCAGCAGGCGCTCGCTGCCCACCGCCAGCGCGCGGCTCTGCCGCTGCGCCGCTTCCAGGCGGCGGTGGTAGTCATTGACCAGCATGAGGGTCAGGCCGGTCACCAGCAGAACGCCCAGCAGCACACCGCCCCAGGTGATGGCGCGCAGCGGCCGTGCCAACGCCCGTTTCAGCGCGGGCATCGGTTGTTCTTCCTTGTGCAGTCGGCTGGCTTCATGCGCGAACGAATCCTCCACGTCCCCGACCTCAACGGCCGGCGAACGCCATTCTTGACGCCTGACCCCACCCTGCATGGCCACCTCCCCCGTGTCCACGCAGGGCTCCAGGGCCCAGCATGCACCACCCCGGTGACGGCGTGAAGATCGCGTCTGCGCGTTCAGCCAGATCCTGCACAGGACGGGCGGCGCAAGGACGCGGCCAGTGGCGCCGGAGCGGATTAGACTTGGGGTTTTCCGCTGCAAGAGAAGTCCATGTCCAAGCTGCGCCGTCCCACCCTGGCGCTGGCCATCGTTGCCAGCCTGTCCCTGGCCGCCTGTGACCGCCGGGCCGAACCGGCCGCCGGTGCCACCGCGCCGGCCGATGCCGCCCCCGCTGCGGCCAAGCCGATGCTGGGCAGTTTCGGCTTCGATGCCAGCGGCATGGACCGCAGCATCGCCGCCGGCGACGACTTCTTCGGCTTCGCCAATGGCACCTGGGTGAAGAACACCGAGATTCCGGCCGACCGCTCGCGCTTCGGCAGCTTCAACGTCATTGCCGAGAAGACCCTGGCCGATACCCGCGCCATCCTTGAAGGGGCGGCCGGCAACACCAAGGCCAGCGGTGACGACAAGCTGATCGGCGATTACTACGCCGCCTACATGGACGAGGCTGGCATCGAGCAGCGCGGTCTGGCGCCGGTGCAGCCGCAGCTGAAGGCCATCGATGCGATCGCCGACAAGGCCGGGCTGGCCCGCGCCCTCGGCGGCGACCTGCGCGCCGACGTCGACCTGCTCAACGCCACCAACTTCTACACCGACCGCCTGTTCGGCCTGTGGGTCTCGGTGGACATGCTGCAGCCGGACCGCACCGCGCCGTACCTGGTGCAGGGCGGGCTGGGCATGCCCGACCGTGACTTCTACCTGGGCGATGGCCGCATGGCCGAGCTGCGCAAGCAGTACCAGGCCTACATCGCGCAGATGCTGCAGCTGGCCGGTGTGGCCGACCCGGCCGGCAAGGCGCAGCGCATCCTGGCGCTGGAAACGAAGATCGCGCAGGCGCATGCCACCCAGGAAGAAACCAACGACGTGACCAAGGGCGCCAACCCCTGGACCCAGGCCGACTTCAATGCCAAGGCGCCGGGCATGGACTGGAGCGCGTTCCTCGATGCGGCCGCGCTGGGCAACCAGCAGGACTTCATCGTGTGGCAGCCCAAGGCCGTGGCCGGCCTGTCCAAGCTGGTCGCCACCGAGCCGCTGGACGCCTGGAAGGACTACCTGGCCTTCCACGCGCTGGACCGTGCCGCCGCTTACCTGCCGAAGAAGTTCGCCGATGCCCGCTTCGCCTTCCATGGCACCGCGCTGAGCGGCACGCCGCAGCAGAGCGACCGCTGGAAGCGCGCCGTGGATGATGCCAACCATGCCGTCGGCGAAGCCATCGGCAAGCGCTATGTCGAGAAGCACTTCGACGCCAAGACCAAGGAGCGCGCGGACGAGATGGCAAAGAACATCATTGCCGCCTTCGCCAAGCGCATCGACGCGCTGTCGTGGATGTCGCCGCAGACCAAGGCGCATGCCAAGGCCAAGGTTACCGGCCTGACCGTGGGCATGGGCTATCCGGAAAAGTGGCGCGACTACACTGGCCTTGAGATCCGCCGTGATGACCCGCTGGGCAACGCGCAGCGCGCCGAGCTGTTCGAGTACCAGCGCAACATCGCCAAGCTGGGCAAGCCGGTCGACCACAGCGAGTGGGCGATGCTGCCGCAGACCATCAATGCGATGAACGTACCGCTGGAAAACCGCCTGGTGTTCCCGGCGGCGATCCTGCAGCCGCCGTTCTTCGACGGCGCCGCCGACGACGCGGTGAACTACGGTGCGATCGGCGCGGTGATCGGCCACGAGATCAGCCATGGCTTCGACAACGCCGGTGCGCTGTTCGATGAAACCGGCAAGCTGCACAACTGGTGGACCGCCGAGGACCTGAAGCAGTTCAACGCCGCCGGTGATGCGCTGGCCGCGCAGTTCAGCAGCTACGAGCCGTTCCCGGGCGTGCATGTGAACGGCAAGCTGACCCTGGGCGAGAACATCGCCGACGTGGCCGGCCTGGGCACCGCCTACGATGCCTACCAGCTGTCGCTGCAGGGCAAGCCGGGCCAGACCCTGGAGGGCTTCACCCCGGACCAGCGCTTCTTCCTCGGCTTCGCCCAGGCGTGGCGCAGCAAGAGCCGCGAGCAGGCGCTGCGCAACTCGCTGCTGACCGATGTGCATGCACCGGGCCAGTTCCGCGCACTGACCGTGCGCAACATCGACGCCTGGTACCCGGCGTTCGAGGTGAAGGAAGGCCAGAAGCTGTACCTGGCCCCGGACAAGCGGGTCAAGGTGTGGTGATGTAACCCGAACGGGCGCCGCGAGGCGCCCGTTTCATTTCCGGGTAGCGGCCAACCCTGGTTGGCACCCACCAAAACCATGGTGTCAGTAGATCCACGCCATGCGTGGATGAAGCTCTATCGCGAAAGGCGTGCCAACCAAGTTTGGCACCTACCAGGCAACCGCGGGCCACTCGCGCAGGATCTCCACCGGAGCGCCCATGCGTGCACAGGCGCGACTGGCCAGGCCATCGGGCAGTGCGCGGCGGAACAGCGGCGCCATGCCCTGCATCAGCTTCGCAGACGCCGCCGCCTGCGCGCGCTGGCGGCCACTGCGTTCAAGCATGCCTTCGGCCCAGTCCGGCAGCAGCGCCGCGCCCGCACCGAGGAACACCTCGCGCGACAGCCCCGGCACCGGTACCGGCAGGCGCACGCCGGACAGCACCTCCAGCACCTCGCGCGAGCGCTCATCCACACGCAGCTCCGGCTGACGTGCACAGAAGTACGCCGCCACTTCCGCTTCGCTGCGCGGCACGTCCACCGCGCCCAGTGCCTCGGCCACGCAACGGTACTCGTCGTAATAGCGATCGGCGATGTGCGCCGGCACCTTGCGCCCGTAGCGTCGGAAACCCTGCAGGAAACCGAAGGCTTCGGTCACGTGCACCCAGGTCAGCAGTTGCGGATCGTCGGCGGCGTAGGGCTCGCCCTGCGCGGTCTGCCCGCGGATCTGCGCATGGATGCGGCGCACCTTGGCCACCAGCGCCTCCACCTCGCCGCTGGGCGCATAGCTGGTGCCGGCAACGAAGGCCGTGGTGCGGCGCAGCCGACCCACCAGGTCCTGGCGGAAATTGGAGTGGTCATAGACCCCGGCCAGCGCGCGTGGGTGCAGTGTCTGCAGCATCAGCGCGCACAGGCCACCGGCGAGCATCGAGGGGAATTCGGCGTGCAGCCGCCAGGTGACGCTGTCCGGGCCGAACCAGCCCGGGTCGCCCTGCGGATGGTCGTAATCGATGCCGCTCTGGCCGCGCGGGAAGGCGTCCAGTACCCAGCGTCGGATCGGCGCGGTGACGGGGCGGGAGAGTCGCTGCAGCAAAGCCGGCATCACAGGTCCAGGAGAGGCGGAAGAACAGTCGCGTCTTGCGCGGTTGGCTCCGATTCTCGGCGATCACGCCTCCTGCGGCGAGCCTCCCCGCTCAGCGACGGTTTCATGTGCGGCCGCAGCACGTTTCACCCTGCGACATCCTGTCGCAGGCCGCGACTGCGATGCTGCATCGCACCAATTTTCACTCCCGCCGGTCAAAGCCTTGCGCCGCTTGGCATTGCCCCCATTGCACGGCTCGCTGGAAGTGCTAGAACTGGATCCGCCACACCGTCCAATGCTGATCGACGCACGTTCCACAAGGAGCCAGCCATGATTGCCTTGTTCAAGGGTTTGGGAATTCTGCTTCGCGACAACGAGCTCTACAGCAGCCCGTTCGACAAACAGGTGGCGCACTGGCGCAACCTCAGCGAGCAGCAGATCCGCGATGAAGTGGCGGTGCTGGCCCAGGCCAAGTGCCAGTGGCTGATCGCCTCGATCGTCGGCTGGCAGGCGGCCTCGCTGCTGATCCTGGGCCTGATCGCCAATTACCTGTGGCGCGATGACTTCCATATCACCTTCACCCGCGTGGTGATCGTGTTCGGCTCGTGGGTCTCGATCCTGTTCGTGATCTGGTTCATGGCCAACATGTTCGATCAGCAGGCCGGCTTCGAGCGCTGGATGAAGGCGTTCAACAGCCGCGCCCGCATCAGTTCCAAGGCCGACAGCGTCGAACACGTGGCCGAGGCGCTGGACCTGGCCGAGCACTACCCGGAAGTGCTGGACTACAAGCAGGCGGTCACCGCCAGGCGCGAACTGCGCCACGAGGACATCCGCATCATGACCGAGATCGGCCGGATGAAGCAGCACTCCGAACTGGTCGGCCGCCTCAACCATGTGGGCGAGACCGAGCACCATCACGACCTGACACTGCAACCTGCCTACTGAGCCTTCAGGGAAGCGGGGGGACCCACACTGCCACCGTGATCACTCACGGTGGCAGTGTTCTATCGGGTCTTGGCTGACGCACTGGCGGAAGCCGTCGGGCAGGCCACGCATGGCCTCGGTCTTGCCTGCTGCAACTGCGAACCGGCGCAGCGGCGGTGTGGTACACGCCGCATCGGGGCTGCAGCCCGGATCGAGCACCAGGTAGTGGCAGGCACCACTGCTGCTGGCAATGCACTGGAAACGAGCCTCGCCATCGACGACGGTAGCCTTGCTGTACAGCGTGTCCACGCCGTTGGCGTGGGTGCGCGTGATCGAGGGGTTGCGGGACCTTTCGCAGCCGGCCAACGCCAGCACGACAATGCACGCAATCAACAGTCGGGGCATGTTCGTTCCTCGGTGAAGGGGATGCTGCTGCGGCTACATGCCGCGGAACAGGCTCATGAACGGCTGGCTGACCACCAGCGTCTCCGTGCGCCCGCGCAGGCGCAGCACGCCGCGCCCGGTATCGTCGCGGCTGACCGCCGCCACCGCCTTCATGTTGACGATGGTCGAACGATGGATCTGGCGGAAGTGCTGCGCATCGAGCACTTCCAGCAGCTCGCGCAATGGTGTGCGCAGCAGGCTTTCGCCGGTGGCGGTGACCACGGTGGTGTACTTGTTGTCCGCGCGGAAGTAGGCCACGTCTTCCAGCATGATCAGCTGCGTCTCGCGCCCGTTGCTGGCGGTGATCCAGGCCAGTGGCGGGCGCTCGGCAGCGCCCTGCGATGGGCCCAGCCGCTGCAGCAGGCGCTCCAGCACAGCATCGTCCTGGCGCGTCGATGGCAGCCGCGACAGGATGCGCTCGCGGGTGGCCAGCAGGCGCTCGTCGCTGACCGGCTTCAACAGGTAATCCATCGCGCCCTGCTCGAACGCATCGATGGCGTACTGGTCGTAGGCGGTGACGAACACTACCTGGGTGCGCGGGCTCAGCTCGGACAGCGAGCGTGCCACCTCGATGCCGCTGATGCCAGGCATGCGGATATCGAGAAAGGCGATGTCCGGCTGCTTCTCGGCCAGCTGCTCCAGCGCGCTGGCACCATCCTCGCACTCGGCCACCAGCGCAAGGTCCGGCCACAGCCGGCCCAGCTGCTCCACCAGTGACTGCCGCAGCAGATCCTCGTCTTCGGCGATCAGGGCTTCAAGCGGCATGGCTGCGCTCCTTGTGCGACTGCGGCAGGGTCATGGTCGCTGCCACGCCGCTGGGGAAGTTGGCGACGATCGCCACGCCGGCCTGCTCACCGCAGGTCAGGCGCAGGCGCTCGCGCAGGTTCTTCAGGCCGATGCCGGTACCACTGGTGCCCTGGCCGAAGCCGAGCCCGTCGTCGGCCACGGTCACCGTCACATGGTCATCGAAGCCGCGCGCCAGGATCCAGATCGTGCCTCCGCCGGGCTTGGGTTCAAGGCCATGCTTGATCGCGTTTTCCACCAGCGTCTGCAGCGCCATCGCCGGCAGGTGCACGCCATGCAGTTCGTTGGGCACCTGCACTTCCACCGCCAGCCGTGCGCCCATGCGGATGCGCAGGATCTCCAGGTAGGCGCGGGTGCGTTCCAGCTCCACGCCCAGCGTGGACACCGATTCGTCCACCTGTGGCAACGAGCTGCGCAGGTACTGGATCAGGTGGCCGAGCATCTGCTCGGCCCGTGCCGGGTCGGTGCGGGTCAGCACCTGCGCATTGGCCAGCGTGTTGTAGAGGAAGTGCGGTTCCACCTGCGCATGCAACAGGTTCAAGCGCGCCACCGACAGTTCCTTTTCCACTTGGGTCTGTTCGGCCGCAGCCTGTTCGTCGCGGCGCTGGTCGGCGACGCGGCGACTGATCGCGCGGGTGACTGCTTCGGCGTTCTCGAAGTTGCTGCCCTCGTCCAGCGCCAGCAGGTCGGCCCACCAGCCGGCATCGGGTTCGAACAGCAGGGTAACGGTGCTGGTGCCCTGCCCCGGCGTGACCGTTGCCAGCACGCTGTTGCGCTTGATCGCCAGCCGCGCCGGCAGGTTCCAGCGCGACGGCTGGCGGCCATTCCAGAGGTCGACCCGGCGCACATAGGCGCGCACCTGCAGGCTGCCGGCCGAGCTTTCCACATCCTCGACACGCGGCAGCTCGGCGATGGCCGCTTCCACCACGGCGTAAGCCTGGCCGGCATCCATCGGCAGTTCCACCTGGCGGCGCTGGCGCCCGGACAGCGTGGTCGAATCCAGCCGGCCGGCGACCAGCCAGACCCGGCGTATGTGCGTGATCGCGCTGCCCAGTGCGGAGATCATCAGGAACATCGCCAGCAGGCCGAACACCCAGCCCGGGCCATCGTTCATGCCGCTGAAGATGCCGCTCCAGACCATGCCAGCGACGAACAGCGCCGCAGCCCAGGCCAGCAGGTGACGGAACAGGAGTGAAAGGCTGGCGAACACGGCGGCGCCTTGGAGGAAGGGGGTGAGCCGAGCATAGGGCGGCCGGCCGGGCAAGCAAGCGGCCTGCGACGAAGGGCCGGAAAGTGCGGATGGAAGCCGCTATGGAAATGCCGGGAACGCGCCTGCGCATTCGCGCTGGCGCTCCCACGGCTCGCCTGCGCAAGCCGTGGGCCCCATCTCACCAGCACCCACACCCCCGCGCCTATGGCGCCGCCCCCTGACTCAGGGGACGGTTGCCCGGACCGAGTGCGGTTGCCGGCCCGCGGCCGGCACTACCGAACGCCCTTACTTGCGCTGGTCGGCGCTGGCGTCACGCACGGCGCGGAACGACTCGTCCTTGCTCCAGTTCGGCCAGCTGCGCGCGTTGGCCAGCTGGTTGCCCAGCGTGTACAGCACTTCCAGGTCGCGGGCGGCACCGGCGAACACCCAGTCCGGCTGCCATTCGTCGCCCTGCTGGTGGTAACGCTTGGCGGTGTAGTCCTCGGAGGCCTTCTTGCCTGCGGCGACGCCACCGTCCACCCAGTCCTGGCCGGCCGACCAGGACAGCGCCGGCACGCCACGCTTGGCGAACGGGAAGTGGTCGGAGCGGAAGAACAGTCCCGCTTCCGGCTTCGGGTCCGGCGTGTAGCGGATGTCCCAGCCCTTGGCCACGTCCTTCAGCTGGTCCAGCAGCTCGAAACGCGCGGCACCGTAGATGCCGAAATCACGCGACGGACCGAACGGCGCCATGCCGTCCATGTTGATCACCGCCACGGTCTTTTCCAGCGGGTACAGCGGATGGGTGGCGTAGTACTCCGAACCCAGCAGGCCCTTTTCCTCGGCGGTGACCGCCAGGAACAGCAGCGAGCGCTGCGGGCGCTCTTCCTTGGCGAAGCCACGGGCCAGCTCGATCAGCGAGGCGGTACCGCTGGCGTTGTCCAGCGCACCGTTGAAGATGCGGTCGCCACGCGCGTCCGGCTCGCCCACGCCAATGTGGTCCCAGTGCGCGCTGTAGATGATCGTCTCATCCGGATGGCGGCTGCCTTCCAGGCGTGCGGCCACGTTGTGCGAGGTGATCACTTCGGTCTTCACCGCGTACTTCGCGTCCAGGCTGGCGCCGGTCAGCGGCACCGGGGTGAAGTCGCGCTGCTGCGCCTTTTTCTTCAGCGCCTCGAAGTCCTGCCCGGCGGAGCGGAACAGCTCCACGGCCAGGTCGCGCTGGATCCAGCCTTCCAGCAGCGGGTGGCTTTCGGCCGGGTTGTCGCGCACCACGTCGAACATGGTGTTGGTGTTGGAACCTGCCACGGTGGCCCAGCCATAGGAGGCCGGTGCGGTCTCGTGCACGATCAGCACGCCCAGTGCACCCTGGCGCGCGCCTTCCTCGTACTTGTAGGTCCAACGGCCGTAATAGGTCATGCCCTTGCCGTCGAAATCACCTTGGCCGGTTTCGAAGTCCGGATCGTTGATCAGTACGACGGCAATCTTGCCCTTCAGGTCCACGCCCTTGAAGTCGTCCCAGTTGCGCTCCGGCGCTTTCACGCCATAGCCGAGGAACACCAGCGGGGCCTTGCTGATGTCGACGTTGCTGGCGCCGTTCATGGCGGCGCGCACGGCAATCTGCTTGCCCTGCTCCAGCGCAACGGTCTTGCCGCCCTGGTGCAGCGCCAGCTGCGGTGTGCCGACGATGTCGCCCTTGCGCAACGGCACGGCCTGGGTCCAAAGGCGCTTGCCGTCCTTGAGGTCGCCGCCCGGCTGCAGACCGGCGTCGGCAAACTGCTTGCTGAGGTAGGCGATGGTCTTCTCTTCGCCGGCGGTGGCCGGCGAGCGGCCTTCGTAGGCGTCGGAGGCCAGTTCCTTGACGTCGGCGGAGATCCGCGCGCCATCGAATTTCGGGGTGGCCGCCATCAGTGCGCTCGACACCGACAGGGCCAGCACGCCCAATACCACTCGTTTCATTGCTCTCTCCAGCAGGGAAATCCTTCTGGAGTGTAATGGGATTCGGCAGGGCTGCGCCCTGCACCCGCCGAAGCCAGGGCAGCAGCAACAGCTGGAGCAACAGCAACAGCAGAAGCAGGCATTCGGTGGGATGGCGGGGTGGGTCCGGTTGCGGGGGAC
>NZ_KV791453.1:0-10292 GCF_001807895.1 Stenotrophomonas sp. HMSC10F07 | reverse complement strand
GTTTACGGCGTCCCCCGCAACCGGACCCACCCCGACTCCCCACAGGAAACCGGCTTCTGCTGTTGCTTCTGCTGTTGCGGTTGCTGTTGCTCCAGCTCGTAGCAGGTGCAGGGCGCAGCCCTGCCGAACACCCCATCTCATGCTGCGCCGCAGAATGCATTCGGCTGAACCTGCATGCTCTACTTGAATCGATCTAAATTCACGGTCTGGTGGGTCGGGCGTCGTTCCAGGGGGAGCTCTCTGCAGGTCAGGGCAGGGCTCAGCGGAACGGTGCCGGACGGCCCCGGCCGTCTGCCTCCGCGTCATCGACTACAGGAACCCGACATGCGTCCAGTGCCGTCCGCTCCCGCCGTCCCATTGTCCTCGCGCCCGCTGGTGCGCCTGGCCTGCCTGCTCGCGCTGTCGTCAGTGCCGGTGCTGCTGCAGGCCGCACCGGCCGCGCTGGAACGCGAGGTCAATACCTTCATCGGCAGCAAGGACGACGGCAATACATTCCCGGGCGCGTCGGCGCCGTTCGGCCTGATCCAGGTCAGCCCGATCGGCAGCCACTATTCGGGCTGGCGCTACGACGACGAGAAGATCCGTGGCTTCGGTCATTCGTTCATTTCCGGCGCCGGCTGCTGGGAGCAGGGTGGCCAGGTGTCGGTGCTGCCGGTGACCGGTTCGATCGGTCCGGGCGGCGATTTCGATACCGGCAATGCCAAGCAGTTCGACCACAAGGCCTACGCATCGACCTACACCCACGATGGTGAGGTCGGCCAGGCCGGCTACTACAAGGTGCGCCTGACCAGCTACGGCGGCATCGATGCGGAAGTCACCGCGCGCACCCGTGCCGCCGCCGAGCGCTACACCTTCAGCCAGCCCAGCGGCGATGGCCACGTGCTCGTCAATGTCGGCCAGGCCAACGAGCGCCATTCGGTGATCGGCAGCGTGGTCGATGTGGTCGGCGATCGTGTGGTGGAAGGCAAACTGGTCACCAAGAGCTTCTGTGGCGGCCACCAGTACACCACCTGGTTCCGCATCGAGTTTGACCGTCCGTTCAAGGCGCATGGCACCTGGGGTGAGGGCGGTGGCCTGCCGGGCGCGCGCCACAGCATGGAAGGCGAGCAGAAGCCGAACGGCGCCTGGCTCAGCTTCGACCTGGCCAAGGGCCAGTCGGTGACGGCGGTCAGCGCGATCTCGCACGTGGATGCCGAAGGCGCGCGCACCAACCTGCGCGCAGAAGGCATGCAGAATGGGGTGCTGCTCGGCTTCGACCGCATGCGTGCGCTGTCCCAGCAGTCCTGGCGCGAGCAGCTGGGCCGGGTGCGTGTTCAGGGCGGCACTGCCGACGACCGCGCGGTGTTCTACAGCGCGGTCTATCACGCACTGCTGCAGCCGATGACCGGCAACGACGCCGACGGCCGCTACCGCGGTTATGACGACGGTATCCACCGCGCCGATGGCTGGACCTATTACGAGTACTTCTCGCTGTGGGATACCTACCGCGCGCAGAACCAGTGGCTGGCGCTGACCCGCCCGGACGTGGCGCGCGACATCGGCCGTACCCTGCTGGCGATCGACGAACAGGTCGGTTGGCTGCCGCGCTGGGGTTATGCCAACTTCGAGACCAACATCATGACCGGCGATCCGGTCACGCCGTTCATGGTCGACCTGTGGCGCTTCGGCGCGCTCAAGGGCCGTGAATCGCAGGCCTGGGATGCACTGCGCCGCAATGCCTTCGGCACGCCGCCACTGAACTCGCGCATGGCCGGACGCTCCGGCAACCCGACCTACCTGGACAAGGGCTATGTGGCCTACGACCGCGCATTCCCGTCCAAGGGCATGGATGTCGATCCGCACCATGGTGGTTCGGCCACGCTGGAATATGCGTTGGCCGACTGCGCGCTCTCGCAGATGGCCGATGGCCTGGGCCATGCGCAGGATGCGGCGACGCTGCGTGAGCGTGGCCGCAACTGGCGCAAGGTGTGGGACCCGCAGGTGCGGGATGCCGAGACGGGTTTCACCGGCTTCCCGCGCCCGCGCACCGAGGATGGCCAGTGGTACACGCCGGCCGATGGCCACTACAGCCCGCGTTCGCACCACGGTTTCCATGAGGGCACGGCGTGGCAGTACCAGTGGCTGGCGCAGCAGGACGTGCCGGGCCTGGTCGAAGCGATGGACGGCCGCGAACAGGCCGGTCGCCGCCTGGATGCGTTCTTCGCGATGGACGCGCTGCAGGCCGATCCGCTCAATGCCGCCCGCAAGGCGTGGGTGGTGGGGCCGTACAGCTACTACAACCAGTTCCGCTACAACCCGAACAACGAGCCGGACCTGCACTCGCCGTGGCTGTACACGCTGATCGGCCAGCCGTGGAAGACCGCCGCCGTGGTGCGTGCCGCGCAGCAGTTGTTCACCAATGCCCCTAATGGCGTGACCGGCAACGATGACCTCGGCACGATGTCGGCCTGGTACCTGTTCAGCGCCATCGGCGTGTACCCGGCGGTGCCGGGCAGTGGCCAGTTCCTGCTGCACACGCCGCGCTTCAGCAAGGTCGAAGTGGATATGGGCAATGGCCGAATCCTGCGCATCGACGCGCCGGGTGCCGATGGCCGCCGCCTGCAATACGTGCAGGGTGTGCGGGTCGACGGCCAGGCGCATGCACCGGTGTGGCTGGACTGGGACCGCCTGCAGCAGGGCCCGCGCCTGCAGTTCGCGCTCGACGCGAAGGCGCCGGAGCAGGGCTGGGGCACCGCGGTGAAGGACCTGCCGGTGTCCTGGTGCGCGGCACCGGGCAGCCAGCTGCGCTGAGCCGGACTGTGCCGTTCGCGCTGACCCAGCGAACGGCACGGCACGACACGGCCCTGATCCATTAGGCTTGAGCCTCCAGCGGAGTCCGGGAAGACGATGAACGACAACGGCAACAGTCCCAGCAAGCGCGCCGGCAAGGCGGTGACGGTGACCGACATCGCGCGCGCGATCGGCGTGTCACGGGCAACCGTGTCGCTGGTGCTGCGTGGCAGCCCGCTGGTCAACGTCGATACCCGCGCCAAGGTCGAGGCCGAACTGCGCCGCCAGCGTTACGTCTACAACCGTGCGGCGGCCAACCTGCGCCGTCGTACCTCGTCGAGCATCGCGCTGGTGATCAACGATCTCTCCAACCCGTTCTTCGCCGAGTTCGCATCGGGCGTGGACGAGGCGTTGGGCGGGCGTGGCTACGTGACCCTGCTCGGCAGCACGGGTGAATCGCCGGAGCGGCAGCAGGCGGTGCTGTCCACGCTGATGGAGCACACCCCGGCCGGCCTGATCCTGTCGCCGGCCGAGGGCAGCGATACCGCACAGCTGCGGCAGGCACTGGGTGCCAATGCCAACGTGCTGCTGTTCAACCGCGAACTGGCCGGGGCCGACTGGGACTTCCTGACCCTGGACAACCAGCACGGCGCCTATCTGGCCACGCGCCACCTGATCGAGCGCGGCCACCGCCAGATCGCGTTCTTCGGGGGCCACGCCGCATCCAGTTCCTGCCACCAGCGCCGCGCGGGTTTCCAGCAGGCGCTGTCCGAAGCGGGCCTGTCGCTGCCGCCGGGCTGGATGATCGAGTCGGCACCAAACCGCCTGGAGGCGGCTGCGCGCACCGACGAGCTGTTTGCCGACGGCCATCGCCCGAGCGCGGCGGTCTGCTACAACGACACCGTCGCGCTGGGCCTGATGCTGGGCTTGAACTCGCGCGGCATCCGTCCGGGCGGCGATTTCGCCGTCACCGGCTTCGATGATATTTCCGAGGCGGCGGTGGCCGTACCGCCGTTGACCACGCTCACCGCCGACCCGCGCGAGCGTGGCCGCCAGGCTGCGGCGCTGCTGCTGCAGCGGCTGGACGAACCCGACGCACCGCCTCGGCGCACGGTCGCGCCGGTGCAGTTGCGCATCCGCGAAAGCAGTGCCGCACGACCGAACTGATTCCTTCCGCATACCCCTTCCACGCAACAACGACCTTCCGCGCATCGAGGCGCGTACCGCATGCCGATCTCCGCAACGCCCCGTCCATCGGGTTCTTCGGGCAACGCACCCGCCGTCACCAACGGCAAGGCGTTGGCTGTCGTGACCACGATCTTCTTCATGTGGGGCTTCCTGACCTGCCTCAATGACATCCTGATCCCGCACCTGAAGGCGGTGTTCGAGCTGAACTACGCCAAGGCGATGCTGGTGCAGTTCACCTTCTTCGGTACTTACTTCCTGATGTCGCTACCGGCGGGCCGCCTGGTGGCGGCGCTGGGCTACAAGAAGGGCATCGTGGCTGGACTGGTGATCGCCGGCATTGGCGCGCTGGGCTTCTGGCCGGCGGCCGAACTGCGCGTGTACGGCGCCTTCCTCGGTGCGTTGTTCGTACTGGCCACGGGCATTACCGTGCTGCAGGTCGCCGCCAACCCGTACGTCGCGCTGCTGGGCCCGGAACAGACCAGTTCCAGCCGCCTGACCCTGGCGCAGGCGCTGAACTCGCTGGGCACGGCCATCGCGCCGATCTTCGGCGGCATGCTGATCCTGTCCAACACTGTCAAGAGCGCTGACGACATCGCGGCGCTGCCGGCCGCCGAGCAGCTGGCCTACCGTGCCGCCGAGGCGCAGGCCGTGCAGGGACCGTACGTGGGCCTGGCCGTGGCGCTGGTGCTGCTGGCGCTGTTCGTGTTCCTGTTCCGCCTGCCGGCGCTGAGCGACGCCACCGAGCAGGCCGACCAGGGCCACCACCACAGCTACCTGGATGCGCTGCGCAAGCGCCACCTGCTGCTGGGCGTGCTGGGCATCTTCTTCTACGTCGGCGCTGAGGTGTCGATCGGCAGCTTCCTGGTCAACTACCTGTCGATGCCCAACATCGGTGGCTTCAGCGAACAGGAAGCCACGCACTACGTGTCGGCCTACTGGACGATGGCGATGATCGGCCGCTTCGCGGGCTCAGCGCTGCTGGCGCGCTTCTCGCCCAGCCGCCTGCTGGCGATCTTCGCGCTGGTCAACGTGGCGCTGCTGGTCACGACCATGCTGAGCTCCGGCAACATCGCGCTGTACTCGGTGGTGGCGATCGGCCTGTTCAACTCGATCATGTTCCCGACCATCTTCGCGCTGAGCATCGAGCGCCTGGGGCCGCTGACCAACAAGGGCTCCAGCCTGCTGATCATGGCTATCGTCGGCGGTGCCGTGGTGCCGTACCTGCAGGGCGTGCTGGCCGACCACATCGGTGTGCAGGCCAGCTTCATCCTGCCGCTGCTGTGCTACGGCTACATCATTTTCTACGGACTGGTCGGCGCGCGTACGCCGGCCTCCGCAACGCAGGGAGGCTGAGTCCGGAATGGGTGCCATCGTTTGCTTCGGCGAAATTTTGATCGATCTACTAGCGCAGCCGCCGGCCTCGGCCGACACGCCGCGCGCCTTCCTGCAGTACGCCGGTGGTGCACCGGCCAACGTTGCCGTTGCGGCCGCACGGTTGGGTGCGAAGACGCAGTTCGTCGGCACGCTGGGCCGCGACATGTTCGGCGACTTCCTGGCCGACAGCCTGGTCGAGCACGGCGTGGGCACGGATTACATCGTGCGTACCGATGCGGCCAAGACCGCACTGGCCTTCGTCGCACTGGATGCCAGCGGCGAGCGCAGCTTCAGCTTCTATCGCCCGCCGGCAGCCGACCTGCTGTTCCGTGACAGCGACTTCCAGGCGGCGTGCTTCGACAGCGCACAGTGCTTCCATGTCTGTTCCAACAGCCTGACCGAAGCGGCCATCGCCGAGGCGACCTTCGCCGGCATGGATCGTGCGCGCGCGGCTGGTGCGGTGGTCAGCCTCGACCTCAATCTGCGTCCGGCGCTGTGGCCGGCGAACGAGGACCCGACACCGCGCCTGTGGCAGGCGCTGGAACGCGCCGACCTGGTCAAGCTGTCGCGCGAGGAACTGGACTACCTGGCCGCGCCGCTGGGTGCCGATGGCGAGGCAGCGGTACTGCGGCGCCTGCTCGCTGCGCGCGCGCGCTGGGTGATCGTCACCGACGGTGCGGCCACGCTGCACTGGTACACGCGCGACAACCACGGCACGGTCACCAGCTTCCGCGTGGCTACCGTCGATACCACCGCGGCCGGTGATGCCTTCGTCGGTGGCGTGCTGGTCGGCTTGCTGGAGCGCGGCGGCGCCGGTACCGGTTTTGCCGCCTTCTGCCAGGACCCGGAGGCGATCACCGCCACGCTGCGCTTCGGCGCCGCGGTCGGCGCGCTGGCTGTTACCCGCAAGGGCGCGTTCGCCGCGATGCCCTCGCTCCATGAAGTGCAGCAGCTGCTGCAGGCCCAGGACATTACCGCATGAGCACCTCCCCCGACTTCCGTTCGCCCGCGTTCCTGCGCGCGCACATCGCCGATACGATGGCGTTCTACCATCCGCGGTGCATCGATCCGAACGGTGGCTTCTTCCACTACTTCCGTGACGACGGCAGCATCTACGACGCCAACCATCGCCATCTGGTGAGCAGCACGCGTTTCGTCTTCAACTACGCGATGGCCTACCGCGAATTCGGCAACGCCGAGTACCGTGAGGCGGTCGAGCACGGTGTGCGCTACCTGCGCGAGGTGCACCGCAACCCGGCCACCGGCGGTTACGCCTGGACCCTGCGCGACGGCAAGGTCGAGGACGACATGAACCACTGCTACGGCGTGGCGTTCGTGCTGTTGGCCTACAGCTGCGCACTGAAGGCCGGTCTCGAACAGGCCCGCGCATGGATGGACGAGACCTGGCAGCTGCTGGAAGCGCGCTTCTGGGAGCCCCAGCACGGCCTCTACAAGGACGAAGCCGATGGGCAGTGGAACTTCACCGGCTACCGTGGCCAGAACGCCAACATGCACATGTGCGAGGCGATGCTGGCCGCCTTCGAGGCCAGCGGCGAACAGCGCTATGTGGAGCGCGCGCTGCAGCTGGCCGACAACATGACCCGTCGCCAGGCCGCCAAGGCCGGTGGCCTGGTGTGGGAGCACTACGATTCCAACTGGGAGATCGACTGGGACTACAACCTGGACGACCCCAAGCACCTGTTTCGCCCGTGGGGCTTCCAGCCGGGCCACCAGACCGAATGGGCCAAGCTGTTGTTGATCCTGGACCGCCATGTGCAGGTCGACTGGCTGGTGCCGACCGCGCAGCACCTGTTCGACGTGGCCGTGGCGCGCAGCTGGGACGAGACGCGGGGTGGCCTGTACTACGGTTTCGCGCCGGAGTCGCGCCGGCAGCCGGGCATGGATGGCGCCCCGATCGGTGGCGACAGTTTCGTCTGCGACGACGACAAGTATTTCTGGGTGCAGGCGGAGACGCTTGCGACCGCCGCACTGATGGCCAAGCGTACCGGCGATGACCGCTATTGGCAGTGGTACGAGCGTATCTGGGCGTATTCGTGGGAACACTTCGTCGATCACCGGTACGGCGCCTGGTTCCGCATCCTCGATGCCGACAATCGCAAGTACAGCGACGAGAAGAGCCCGGCCGGCAAGGTGGATTACCACACCATGGGTGCGTGCTACGAAGTGTTGAACGTGGTGCGTTGAGGTCTGCCGCGCTGCGCGCTCGCCGGACGTGGTCCGGCGCTACCGTGGCGTGTTGAATTGGTAGCGCCGGACCATGCCCGGCGGAAAGACAGGAGCATCCCGTGCATCGCCTTCCCCTCGTTGTCCGCCTGCTCCTGCTGCTGATCGCGGCGTCCGCCTTCCCGGTCGCTGCCACGCCGCTGCAGGCACAGTGGGAGTTCCGTATGCTGCCCGGCGACGCGCAGGGCGCCGCTCATCCAGGTCTGCAGCAATGGCGGGCGGCGACGGTGCCGGGCAGCGTGCACACCGACCTGCTGGCTCACGAACTGATCCGTGATCCGTATGTCGGCGCACCAGAGGCCGAACTGCAATGGATCGGCCTGGCCGCCTGGGAGTACCGCGCCCGCTTCGACGTGGATGCGGCGACGCTGGCCAAGCCCAATGCCGAGCTGCGCTTCGACGGTCTGGATACCTACGCCGACGTCAGCCTCAACGGCAAGCCGCTGCTGCGCGCGGACAACGCGCACCGGACCTGGCGCGCGCGCGTGAATGGGCGCCTGCGGGCCAGGGACAATGAACTGCAGATCGTGTTCCGTTCGCCTATCCGCACCCTGCTGCCGGGCGTGCAGGCAATGCCGCACAAGATCGCTGGCAACTACCCGTCGCCGTATGGCGATGAGCCGAAGGGCGCGATGGTCGGCAACTTCGCGCGCAAGCCGGCCTACCACTTTGGCTGGGACTGGGGGCCTCGCTATGTCACCGCCGGCGTCTGGCGCGGGGTTGACCTGCAGGCCTGGGAGGCTCACCGCCTGACCGATCTTGCGGTGCGTACAGATGCATTGAGCGCGGAGCAGGCGAAGCTGGCCGTGCTGCTGCAAGTGGAGCAGGGCGCGGCGGCGGGCTCGGCCGTGGTGAATGTGGATGTGCGCGATCCGCAGGGCCGCAACGTGGCCCAGGTTCAGCGCACGGTGCTGCTGAAGCCCGGCCAGAACAGCATCGAGGTTCCGGTTGAACTGGCCGATCCAAGGCGCTGGTGGCCAGTCGGCCACGGCGCGCAGGACCGCTACACGGTGCAGGCCCGCCTGGACCAAGGTGGCACGCCGGAGCTGGCGCGCGAGCAGCGCATCGGGCTGCGCACGGTCGAACTGCGCCGCGAGGAAGACCGCAAGGGCGGGCAGGGCTTTGCCTTCGTCATCAACGGCGTGGAGATCTTCGCCAAGGGCGCCAACGTCATTCCGTTCGATGCCTTTCCCGCTCGCGTCGATGCCGCACGCCTGCGCCAAGTGCTGACGGCCGCGCGCGACGCCAACATGAACATGCTGCGCAACTGGGGCGGCGGCTACTACGAGGACGACGCGTTCTTCGACATCGCCGACGAACTGGGCCTGCTGGTCTGGCAGGACTTCATGTTCGGCGGCGGCATGCAGCCGGGCTACGATCCGGCGTTTCGTGCCAACGTGGTGGCCGAAGCACGCGACAACGTGCGCCGTCTGCGCCATCACCCCAGCATCGTGCTGTGGTGTGGCAACAACGAGGAAGAAACCGCCTGGAAGGACTGGGGCCACGGCCGCGACCTGAAGGCGGCCAACCCGGCATTTGCGGCGAAGGTCTGGCAGGGCTACGTCGACCTGTTCGGCAACGACCTGCGCCAGGTAGTGGGCGAGGAGGGGCTGGGCGTGCCGTACTGGTCCAGCTCACCGAGCAACGACCTTGACGAGAAGGCCAACGATTCAACGCGTGGCGACAAGCACTACTGGCAGGTCTGGGGTAATCCGGCGTTGCCGGTGCAGGCCTACCTGCGCGAGACGCCGCGCTTCATGTCCGAGTACGGGCTGCAGGCGTGGCCGTCGGTGGCGACAGTGGACCAGATCGCCACCCGCGCCGAACAGCGCATCGACAGCCCGGTGATCCGCGCGCACCAGAAATTCATGGCCGGCGAGGGCAACAGCCGTCTGCTGCACTACATCGAACTGGGTTACGGCACGCCGAAGGACTTCGAGGACTTCGTCTATCTCAGCCAGGTGATGCAGGCCGATGGCATCGCACTGGCGGCGCTGCATCATCGCGCCTCGCGGCCATACACGATGGGTTCGCTGTACTGGCAGCTCAACGATGTCTGGCCCGGTGCCTCGTGGTCCAGCGTGGACTATTTCGGCCGTTGGAAGGCGCTGCACTTCGCCGCGCGGCGTTTCTTCGCGCCAGTGACGGTGGCGGCACTGCGCGACGAGGGCAGCACGCGGGTGCGCCTGATCAATGATGGCGCCTCACTGGAAGCGCGCTGGCGTCTGCGGGTGATGGACGTGGAGGGGAAGGTGCTGCGTCGTCGCGAGGAAACGGTGACGTTGGTGGCGGCGGGTGTCACCTCGATGGGCGATTTCAGCGATGCAGAGCTGCTGGCCGGTGCCGACCCGACGCGTACGGTGGCGGTGTTCGAGTTGCTGCAGCACGGCGACGTGAGCGCGCGGCAGGTGGTCGGTTTCGTTGAGGCCAAGGACCAGCTGTTGCCGCGGCAGAAACTCAAGGCCACGTTGTCCATTGAAGGGGACCACTATCGTCTGCGGCTGGAAAGCGCGGCGTACGTGCGCGCGGCGTGGATCGACTTCGGCGCGCTGGATGTGCAGGTCGAAGACAACCTGCTGGACCTGCTGCCGGGCGAAACACATGATATCGCGGTGCGCGGCCCGGTGGATCTGGTTACCCTGCGCGAAGCGCTGAAGGTGAAGACCCTCAACGACCGTTGAGCAAAAAAGGGGACGGAGGGGATTAAGTCGTTTGTG
>NZ_KV791452.1:0-32873 GCF_001807895.1 Stenotrophomonas sp. HMSC10F07 | reverse complement strand
CGAGCCCCCATGGAAGGGTTCACGGCGTGTCCCGCTGGCCCCTCCCGCCCCGCCCAGCTCGCAGCAATCCAGAGCCTGGATCGCTGTTGCTGTTGCTGTTGCCTGCCGCAGGCAGCGCACGCGGCCGCCGCCGCAAAGCAAACCCCTTAGATCTTCTTCGCCAGCGCCTCGGCCAGGCCGGTGTAGCTGCCCGGGGTCATCTCGAGCAGACGCTGCTTCGCATCCGTCGGCAGCTCCAGCCCCTGCACGAACGCACGCATCGACTCGGCCGTGATGCCCTGGCCGCGGGTCAGCGCCTTCAGCTGCTCGTACGGGTTCGGCAGGCCATGGCGGCGCATCACCGTCTGCACGGCCTCGGCCAGCACTTCCCAGGCCGCATCCAGATCCGCATCCAGGCGCTGCGGGTTCACTTCCAGCTTGCCCAGGCCCTTGGCCAGCGAATCCAGTGCCACCTGGCTGTGGCCGAACGCGGTGCCCAGCGCACGTAGCACGGTGGAATCGGTCAGGTCACGCTGCCAGCGGCTGATCGGCAGCTTCGCGCTGAAGTGCTCGAACAGGGCGTTGGCGATGCCGAAATTGCCTTCCGCATTCTCGAAGTCGATCGGATTGACCTTGTGCGGCATCGTCGACGAGCCGACTTCGCCTTCCTTCAGGCGCTGCTTGAAGTAGCCCAGCGAGATGTAGCCCCAGATGTCGCGGGCCAGGTCGATCAGGATGATGTTGGCGCGGCGCGCGGCATCACCGATCTCGGCGACGTTGTCGTGCGGCTCGATCTGCGTGGTGTACGGGTTGAATACCAGGCCCAGGCCGGTCACGAAGCGCTCGGCGAAGGCAGGCCAGTCCACGTCCGGGTAGCTGGCGATGTGGGCGTTGTAGTTGCCGACCGCACCGTTGATCTTGCCGGTCAGTTCGACTGCGGCGATCTGCCGGCGCTGGCGCTCCAGGCGTGCGACCACGTTGGCCAGCTCCTTGCCCAGCGTGGTCGGCGAGGCGGTCTGGCCATGGGTGCGCGACAGCATCGGCTGGCCGGCCTGGGCGTGGGCCAGGGTGCGCAGGGTGCTGGCGATGCCGTCCAGGGTCGGCAGCAGCACTTCACGGCGGGCCTGTTCCAGCATCAGGCCGTAGCTGAGATTGTTGATGTCCTCGCTGGTGCAGGCGAAATGCACGAATTCCAGCGCCGGGGCCAACTCTGCGTCATCCTTCAGCTGTTCCTTGATGAAGTACTCCACCGCCTTGACGTCATGGTTGGTGGTGCGCTCGATCTCCTTCACGCGTGCAGCCTGGGCCGGGCTGAAGCTGGCGGCCAGGGCGCGCAGGCGGGCGACGGCGGCGTCGGAGAACGGGGCCAGTTCGACGATGCCCGGCTCGGCGGCCAGCGCCAGCAGCCATTCCACCTCGACCGTGATGCGGGCCTTGATCAGGCCGTACTCGGAGAAGATCGGGCGCAGGGCGTCGACCTTGCCGGCATAGCGGCCATCGAGCGGGGACAGGGCGAGCAGGGCGGAATCGGACATGTCGGCAGGGCTGGGGCGAGCGGCGGGGGCCATATTCTACGACGTGCCGGGCAGGCGTGCCCTGTAGAGCCGAGCCTACGCTCGGCTGCTCCGGGTAATCCTGCGCCCACGGGCCAGCCGAGCGCAGGCTCGGCTCTACAACACGGCCCTGCGGATGAAACGATCTGGCCCGCGCTCGTCATCCCACGCTGCGGGCAAGGGAGTATCGTTGGCGCAGCCGCCAGCCCGGGAAGCGACACCCTGCCAGCCGCCGCTTCCCTTTCCCCAACTGAAGTAGTGCGGAGTTGATGCAATGAGCAAAGCTGCAAGCAAGGGTTTCAGAATCGAACACGACAGCATGGGCGAGCTGCAGGTGCCTGCCGACGCCCTGTGGGGCGCGCAGACCCAGCGTGCCGTGCAGAACTTCCCGGTGTCGGGCCAGCGCATGCCGCGCGGTTTCATCCGTGCCCTGGGCCTGGTCAAGGGCGCCGCTGCGGGCGTCAACGCGGAGCTGGGCCATCTGCCGAAGAACGTGGCCAAGGCCATCCAGACCGCTGCCGCGGAAGTGGCCGCCGGCAACTGGGATGCGCAGTTCCCGATCGATGTCTACCAGACCGGTTCGGGCACGTCGTCGAACATGAATGCCAATGAGGTCATCGCCACACTGGCCAACCGTGCCGGCAAGGCGGGCAAGACCGCCGTGCACCCCAATGACCACGTCAACCAGGGGCAGAGCTCCAACGACGTGATTCCGACCGCGCTGCGCGTGTCGGCGGTGTTGGCGACGCATGAGCAGCTGCTGCCGGCGCTGGTGCACCTGCGCAAGACCCTGGACAAGAAGGGCCGCAGCCTGCGCAAGGTGGTCAAGACCGGCCGTACGCACCTGATGGACGCGATGCCACTGACCTTCGAGCAGGAGTTCGGCGCATGGTCGGCACAGCTGGCCTCGGCGCAGGAGCGGATCGAAGACAGCCTCAGGCGCGTGCGCCGCCTGCCGCTGGGTGGCACCGCCATCGGCACCGGCATCAATGCCGACCCGCGCTTCGGCGCGCAGGTGGCCAAGGCACTGAAGCAACAGACCGGTTTCAAGTTCGACAGCGCCGAGAACAAGTTCGAGGGCCTGGCCGCGCAGGATGATGCCGTGGAACTGTCGGGCCAGCTCAATGCACTGGCCGTGGCGCTGATCAAGATCGCCAATGATCTTCGCTGGATGAATGCCGGTCCGCTGGCCGGGCTGGGCGAGATCGAACTGCCGGCGCTGCAGCCGGGCAGCTCGATCATGCCGGGCAAGGTCAACCCGGTGATTCCGGAAGCGACCGTGATGGCCTGCGCGCAGGTGATCGGCCACCACACGGCAATCACCGTGGCCGGGCAGACCGGAAACTTCCAGCTCAACGTCACCCTGCCGCTGATCGCGGTGAACCTGCTCGATGGCATCGGCCTGCTGGCCAATGTGTCGCGGCTGCTGGCCGACAGCGCGATCGCCGGGTTGAAAGTGCGCGAGGACCGTGTGGCCGAAGCGCTGGCGCGCAATCCGATCCTGGTCACGGCATTGAATCCGATCATCGGCTACGAGAAGGCCGCGGCCATCGCCAAGCGTGCCTACAAGGAACAACGCCCGGTGCTGGACGTGGCACTGGAAGACAGCGGGCTGGAGGAGGCCGAATTGCGGCGCCTGCTGGATCCGACCGCACTGACCGCAGGTGGCATCCAGGCTGGCGGTGGTGGCGCCGGCGGTTGATCTGCTGGTTGTAGAGCCGAGCCCATGCTCGGCTCAGGTTCCGGGCAGCAGCCGAGCATGGGCTCGGCTCTACAAAAGGAAACGCCGCCCTGGGGCGGCGTTTCTGCTTCAGCGACGGTCGGCGACGATGTTGCCGAACGTGTCGGTGTAATCCTTGAACTCGGGTATGCGCTGGATCAGGTCCGCCGGAATCACTTCCATGCCCTCCGGCGGCTGGATCTTCACCGGTTGCATGTTGGGATCGGCCGGAGCGGCGACCAGGGTGTTCTGGCGCAGCACCTGCAGCTTGCCGAACATCGTCTGCAGCATCTGCTTCTGCCCCTGGTCCAGCGGGATCTGGATCTCGTCCACCTTCATCGTGCCATCGCCGAGGATGATGATGTTCGGTGCCGGCGGGCGACGCACGGTCACCATGCCTTCGCTGACGGAAATCTTGGGCTTGCCGCGCTCGGCGCGGTGGTTGCGGTAATCCTTGTCACAGCCGACCAGGCCCAGGCAGAGCAGGGCGGCCAGCAGCAGGAACAACTTCTTCATGGCATTCGGTTCGGGGGCGTCCGGGCCCGCCATTGTAAGCCGGCCGGCGCACGACGGCCGGCAGCGGGACGCCGCTGCCGGCCGGGTGCGCTGATCTGTCACAGGCCTAGCGCTGGACCACGGTGTCCTTGCCGCAGTCGTCGACGTCACTCTGGTCCATCGTTGCGTAGGGCTTGAACGCCGGCAGCGATGCGGCCAGGGCCTGCTGGCTGGCCAGCATCGCCGGCAGGCGCTCGCAGATGCGCTTTGCCTGGGCCTCGATCTTCGCCGCCTTGGCGTTGATCCGCTTCTCGATGCCATCGCTGTCGCCACTGAAGATGCCCTTCAGCGCTTCGCTGGCAGCATCGGTGCCGAGTTTGGCGCCGGCCAGGCCGATCTCCATGCCTTCATTCGCCACGGCCACCACCTGGCTGCGGTATGCCAGCAGCTGGCGGCGCTGGTTGGCGTCGGCCGGTACATCTTTGCCGTCGATCAGCAGACGGCCGTCGGGGGTGATCTCGGCCTGTGGCTGGTTGGAGGAAGAAATCTTGATGTTGCCCTCGGTGATTTCCTTGCGGGCATCGTCCATGGCCTCCTTGACGGTCTGGCCGACGCCGCTGGTGGCCTCGGCGACGCTCTTGCCGATGGTCTTGTCGGGTGTGGAAGAAGTGCCGCCGCAGGCGATCAGCGGCAGGCACAGCAGGGTGGCAGGCAGCACGCGCAGCAGATTCATGGCAGTTTCCTCGATCGATCCGTTAGCGGTTACTTTTTACGGGGCAGGGTGACGGTGCCACTGACGTTGCGGTGGCCGACATCGCCGCTGCCGCTGTGGTCGACGGTCAGGCTGCCGCGCACGCCATCGACCTGGATGTCCCCCGAGCCGTGGCTGCGCACATGCACATTGCCGCCGATGTCGGACAGATCAACATCGCCCGAGCCGACCACACCGACCTCGACGTTGCCTTGCACGCGCTTGAACCCGATGTCGCCGGAACCGACCGTGTCCAGTCGTGCGTTGCCGCGGACATCGCTGATCTTCAGGTCACCCGAACCGACAGTGCCGGTGACCGCATCGCCACCGATGTTGCGCACCTTGACGTCGCCGGAACCCAGCGAAAGCAGGTTCAGCGAACTGCCGCCATCAATGTCCAGGTCGCCCGAACCCACCGCTGCGTGGATGCTGCCGCGGGTGCCACGCACGATGGCATCACCGGAGCCGACATCCACGCTCAGCGACTGCGCGTTGTCCACGCTGGCGTCGCCGGAGCCGACCTTCAGCTGCAGGGGCAGGTTGTCCGGCACGCTGCCACGGATGTCCAGCCAGGCGTAGCTGCTGCCCAGGCTGATGCTGCTGTCGCGGCCCTCGCGGCGCAGGCTCACCACCAGCTTGTCGCCCACCCTGCGCTGGTCCAGTACCAGCTGGTCCAGCCATTCCTGGCTGGACGCGCAGGCGCGGCCATCGAGCTGGCCAGTGCCCTTGCCGGCGACGACCTTCAGGTCGTGCTGGTTGACCTCGAGCACCACAGCCCTGGCACCGGCCACATCCAGCTTCAGCGTGCGGGCGGCGGTGAACTTGCAGTTCGGAGCATCGGCGGCCAGCGCCGACAGCGGCAACAGCAACAACGCAGAACAGGCGAGCAGGGAACGCATGGGTGGTGCCTCCGGGTGGATGGAATCAGATCTCGCCGGCGCGCTTGCGCAGACGGATGGCAAGGACGATGAACACGGCGCCGACGGCGGCGCCGATCCACAGTTCCGGCATCGCCAGTGACTTCAGCTGCGAGGCCGGCGACATCAGGCTGACCACCGATTCGAGGTCGCGACGCGTGCCTTCCTCGGCGCTGAGGCGATACACCAGGTCCGTGCCCGGTACGCCGCCCAGCAGCAGCCGGCCAACGATGTTCTGCCAGAACCAGCCCGTGGTCAGGCCGATCAGCGGCATCACCTTGGTCGTGCTGACGATGACGCCGGCGAACAGCGGCAGCATCACCGCCCACAGGAACGGCTTGCTGCGGGCCCAGGCCGAGCACAGCAGCAGCCAGCCGGCGGTGGGCAGGGCCCACAGGGCGTAGACCGGGATCCAGGCCAGGTGGCCGGCGGCCAGGGTCAGCGGGCTGGCGGGGCCCCAGATCAGGGTCATTGGGCTGCCGCCGTGCATCAGCGCGACGATGCTGATCACCAGCATGAAGCCGAACATGGTGATGATGCCGGCGATCACCGCGATCAGCGGGGCCACGATCAGTGCGCTGATCACCTTGGACAGCACGGTCTGGGTATCCGACAGCGGCAGTGACTTCCAGAACAGGATGCTGCGGTCGCGGCGGTCGTCGTACAGGGCACCCAGGCAGTAGAAAAACACCACGAAGGCCAGTACCAGGAACGGCCAGGCCGAGCTGAGCACCAGGGTCAGGTCGAGGCCGTTGCCGAGGTCAGCCAGGTCCTTGGCACTGATGTCGCGGGTCAGCAGGGCCAGGTCCAGGCCGTTGATGTTCACGTCTTCGCCGTCGATGTGCAGGCCACCATCACGCGCGGCCCGGTGCAGGGCGAACAGGCCGAAGGCGATGCCGATGGTGCTCATCACCAGCGAGATCAGGCCGGCGATCAACGGTGCATACAGGAAACCGCCACGGTTCTCCCAGTACTCGCGCTTGAGCAGCCAGCGCAGGGTGCCCATCGGGCTGACGGGGTGGTTGACGGCATTCATGCGTAGGTCCCCTTCATGATGGCGACGAACAGATCGGCCAGGCCCGGGCTGCGGGTCTCGCCAAGGGTGGAGAGCTGGGTGCGCGGCACGCCATCGAACAGCATCACGGTCTTTCCGAACGCCAGGCTGCGCTCGTCGATCGGCTTCAGCGCACGCGCGGTCTCCAGCTGGTCGGCGTTGACCAGCAGCTCGGTGTAGCGCTGGCCGACGTCGTCCATGTCCGCGTCGAGCACGATGCGGCCATCACGGATGAACATGACGTCGCTGAGGATGTGCTCGATCTCTTCCACCTGATGGGTGGTGACGATGATGGTCTTCTGTTCGTCGAAGTAGTCCTCCAGCAGGCGCTGGTAGAACTCCTTGCGATAGAGGATGTCCAGGCCGAGAGTGGGCTCGTCCAGCACCAGGATGCGGGCGTCGATGGCCATCACCAGCGCCAGGTGCAGCTGCACGATCATGCCCTTGGACAGTTCGCGCACGCGCTGCTTCGGTTGCAGCTTGGTATTGGCCAGGAAGCGCTCGCAGCGGGCCCGGTCGAAGCGCGGGTGCACGCCGGCGACGAAGTCGATCGCCTCGCGCACCTTCAGCCAGCGCGGCAGCACGGCGACGTCGGCGATGAAGCAGATGTCATTCATCAGCTCGTCGCGATGCAGTCGCGGATCGCGGCCGAGCACGCTCAGGTCGCCTTCCACCGAGGTGAGGCCGAGGATGGCCTTCAGTGCGGTGGTCTTGCCGGCGCCGTTGGGGCCGATCAAGCCGACGATGCGCCCGCTCGGAATGCTGAAGCTGGCGTTGTCGAGGGCTACCGTGGTCCTGTAGGCCTTGCGCAGGCCTTGCGCGGTGATGACGGGTTCGCTTGCAGTGCTGTTCATCAGACGTTCCCCTGGGGCAGCAATTCGTCGAGGCTCAGGCCCAGGCGCTGAATGCGCTCCAGCACCGCGGGCCATTCTTCGTTGAGGAAGCGCTCGCGCTCGCTGCTGCGCAGCTGCGTGGCCGCCTGCTCGGTCATGAACATGCCCAGGCCGCGGCGCTTCTCGACCAGGCCTTCATCGGCCAGTTCCTGGTAGGCGCGCGAAACGGTGATGGGGTTGAGTTGATAGTCGGCGGCCACCTGGCGCACCGAAGGCAGGGCATCGCCCGGCTTCAGGATTCCGTCGAGCATCATGGCGATCACGCGCTCCTTCAATTGACGGTAGATGGGAGCGCCGTCGCTCCACTGGATGTCGCTCATATTCAGCTCCGTGGGGTCAGCGGCTGGGCGAACGAGAAATACGGCATGGACAGGGAGCTGTGCAGCCGACGCGGGGGAGGGGCGGAGGAATCGGCGTTCCCGGCCGGTGCAGCGGTTGCGTCCTGCGCACTGTCGGGAGAGGCGGGGGTGGTGGGCGTGGCCAGCCAGGCCAGCACGATCAGGGTCGAAACAGCAGCGGCCGCGGGTGCGGTGAGGTTGCGACGGATGCGGGCGTTCATGGCTTCCCCCTGTCTCAGGTGACTGGTGTTGTATGCAACTATAACACCGGCACGCCTGGGTGCAACCCCCTGCCGTCCCCAACTGATGGCAGGGGTGGTCGAATTGCTGAAATATCCTCTTATCCATTTGATTGGAAAGGGAAATAAATTTGATGTGCGGGCTGATCCAGTTCCGCCTGCCATTCAGTGTTGTCCATGCTATGTCATCACTGCGCCGTCGTTGGTAAGGCCAGCGGGAAGACGCCACGCCGCGCAAAGCCGCTGGCGCTTGCCGCAACAGGGGGGGGCGGGGGGCGGTGCTATAGTTCGGCCGATTCCCGGCCGCTACCGGCCGGCCCTGTGAATGGCTACCGCGGACCGCTCTCGATGCCCCTGCCGACCGTTATCCCGCGCCGCCTGCGCGGCCTGTCCCTGCTGACCCTGCTGGTGGCCGGCCTGGCCGGTTCCTCCCATGTGCTGGCGGCCGATCTGCTGGACCTGGAGTACCGCCCACTCGCGAGCAAGCAGCAGGTCAACCTGCAGCAGCGCTACCACGGGCAGGTACTGCTGGTGGTCAATACCGCAAGCAAGTGCGGCTATACCCCTCAGTACGAAGGCCTGGAGGCGCTGCAGAAGCGTTATGCCGGCCGCGGCTTTGCCGTGCTCGGTTTCCCGTCCAACGATTTCAAGGGCCAGGAGCCCGGTGACGAAAAGCAGATCCAGGATTTCTGCACGCTCACCTACGGCGTCAGGTTCCCGATGTTCGAGAAGGTGCATGTCGTCGGTGCACAGGCCACGCCGCTGTACCAGAGGCTGACCGCGGCCACCGGCGTGGCGCCGGGCTGGAACTTCCACAAGTACCTGGTCGGCCGCGATGGCAAGGTCATTGCCCAGTTCGCCAGCAAGGTAACGCCGGACGATCCGCAGCTGACAGCCGCCATCGACAAGGCGCTGGCCGCAGCCGCCACGCATTGATATCCGGCACGGATGCCTCGACATCGACGGCATGCGTGCGACAATGTTTCTTTTCGCGCCGACGTCGGCGCCCAGACACTTCCAGGAATGCAGCGAATGAAGATGGGAATGCGCGGCGCCGCGGCGTCGGTTCTGATTCTGGCGATGGGCACTTCGGGTGTCGCTCTGTCGCAACAACCGGCTGCCCCCGCAGCCGCCAAGGAGACCGCAACCTTGAATTCCCCCAAGCAGAAGCTCGGCTACGCCATCGGCCTTGATGTCGCCAAGTCGTTCACCCCGATCGCCGATGAGATCGATGTGGCCGCGCTGCGCACTGCCGTGGAGCGTTCGTTCGAAGGCCTGCAGCCGCAGATCACCCAGGAACAGGCCAAGGCCACCGATGCCGCGTTGCGCCAGGTCGTGATGGCCCGCAGTGGCCAGCAGGTGCCGGGCATGGCGCCGGGTTCGCAGCCGCCGAAGGTCGATCGCGTCAAAGTGTCGCAGATGATCGGTTCGTACTCGGTCGGCCCGTCGCTGGCACAGCTGAAGGACGACATCGATGTCGCCTCGCTGTTTGACGCGATCAGCACAGGCCTGAGCAAGGGCCAGCCGAAGATGACGGAAGCTGACGCGACCGCCACCATCCAGGCCTTCATGGGCAGCAAGCAGGCCGAGATGCAGGCCAAGGCTGCCGCCGCTGCGCAGACCAACCGCGAGGAAGGCAACGCGTTCCTGGCCAAGAACAAGACCCAGCCGGGCGTGGTGACCACCCCGTCTGGCCTGCAGTACCAGATCATCCGCCCGGGTAGCGGCGAGCGCCCGCTGCCGAGCAGCAAGGTGCGCGTGAACTACGAAGGCAAGCTGCTCAACGGCACTGTGTTTGACAGCTCCTATGGTCGCCAGCCGGCCGAGTTCGGCCTGGACCAGGTGATCAAGGGCTGGACCGAAGGCGTCGCGCTGATGCCGGTCGGTTCGAAGTACCGCTTCTGGATCCCGGGTGAGCTGGCTTACGGTGAGAACGGCACCCCGGGTGGCCCGATCGGCCCGAACGCGACTCTGACCTTCGACGTCGAGCTGCTGGGCGTCCTGCCGTAAGCGACCACGGAGCCTGCACGGACATGCGCGTTGCGATTTTCGGTACCGGTTATGTAGGGCTGGTGACCGGTACCTGCCTGGCCGACGTCGGCCACCAGGTGGTCTGCGTCGATATCGACCAGGCCAAGGTCGATGGCCTCAACCAGGGCATCATCCCGATCTATGAGCCGGGCCTGGAGCCGATGGTGAAGGCCAACCACGCCGCGTCGCGGCTGGCGTTCACCACCGATGCCGCGGCCGCGATCGGCCACGGCCAGGTCGTGTTCATCGCCGTCGGCACGCCGCCGGACGAGGATGGCAGTGCCGATCTGCAGTACGTGCTGGCTGTGGCCCGCACCATCGGGCGGCACATGAGCGTGCCGACCGTGGTGGTCAACAAGTCGACGGTGCCGGTGGGCACCGCCGACAAGGTGCGTGCCGCCATTGCCGCAGAGTTGGCGGCACGTGGCGCGGACATCGCCTTCGATGTGGTGTCCAACCCGGAATTCCTGAAGGAAGGCGACGCTGTCGCCGACTGCATGCGCCCGGATCGCATCATCATCGGCGCGACCAGCGCCGAGTCGGTGGCGGTGATGCGGCGCCTGTACGCACCGTTCAACCGCAACCACGACCGCGTGGTGGAAATGGACGTGCGTTCGGCGGAGCTGACCAAGTACGCCGCCAACGCGATGCTGGCGACCAAGATCTCGTTCATGAACGAAATCGCCAACATCGCCGAACGTGTCGGCGCCGATGTCGAGCAGGTCCGCCAGGGCATTGGCTCGGATCCGCGCATCGGCTGGCATTTCATCTACCCGGGCGCCGGTTACGGCGGCTCGTGCTTCCCCAAGGATGTGCAGGCGCTGGCCCGCACCGCGCAGCAGGCCGGCCTGGAGCCGAAGCTGCTGAACGCCGTGGAAGCGGTCAACGATGCGCAGAAGGGCCATCTGTTCGCTCTCATCCAGCGTCATTACGACAAGGGTGAAGACGAAGGTGTGCGTGGCAAGACCTTTGCCGTGTGGGGCCTGGCGTTCAAGCCGAACACCGATGACATGCGCGAAGCCTCCAGCCGTCGCCTGCTGGCGCAGTTGTGGGAAGGCGGCGCGACGGTGCGTGCCTACGATCCGGAAGCGATGCACGAGTCGCAGCGCATCTTCGGCGAGCGCGATGATCTGGTGTTCTGCAGCAGTGCCGACGAGGCGCTGCAGGGGGCCGATGCACTGGTCGTGGTGACCGAGTGGAAGCAGTTCCGCAGCCCCGATTTCCAGATGCTGCGCGAGCAGTTGAAGGACGCGGTGGTGTTCGACGGCCGCAACCTGTACGAGCCGGCGGATGTGGAAGCGGCGGGCCTGGCGTACTACGGCATTGGCCGGGGGCGCTCGCTGCATGTCTGATCTGCTGCCAACCGAACGCGAGCAGGCGCTGGAAGCGCGCCTGGTCGAACTGGAAATGCGCGTGTCCTTCCAGGAACAGGCGCTGGCCGAACTGAGCGATGCGCTGGCCGATGCCCGCATGCAGGGCATGCGCAACGCCGACGTGCTGCGCGTGCTGCTGGAAGACCTGGGCAAGGTCCGCAACGCGCTGAATTCTTCCGATCCGGCGAGCGAACCGCCGCCGCCGCACTACTGATCCGAATCCTATGAGCGATACCCTCCGCGACCAGCTGATGGGCCTGGGCTTCAAGCCTGCGCCCAAGCCCGAGCGCAAGAATGATGGCCCCCGCCGTGATGGTCGCCCGCAGGGCAAGGGTGGCAACGGCAATGGAAAGCCGCAGGGCGCTGGCAAGGGCGAGCACACGCCCGGCGAGCGTCGTGGGCATGGCCACGGCGGCCCGGGCAAGCCCGGCCAGTCACGTGGCCCAGGCCAGCAGGGCCCGCGCAAGCCGCGCAGCGCCGAAGAGATGGACCTGGCCAAGGCCTACGCCATCCGCGCGCAGAAGGAAAAGGAAGAGCGCATCGAGACCGAGCGCCTGAAGCAGGAAGAGGCGCGTGTGCGCCGCGAGGCCAAGGCCAAGCTGGAAGAACTGCTGAAGGACAAGAGCCTGAACTCGGAAGCGGCCGATATCGCCCGCCACTTCCCATATGGCGGCAAGATCAAGCGCATCTATGTGACCGCCGAACAGCTGACCGCGCTCAATGCCGGCGAGCTTGGGGTGGTCCAGCTCAATGGCCGCTACCTGCTGGTGACCGCCGAGGTGCTGGCGCAGTCCGAGGCGGTGTTCGCCGCGTCGGTGGCGCTGAAGGTCGATCCGAATGCGCCGGCCGAGGAGGATCCGTACGCGGACCCGCAATACCAGGTGCCGGACGACCTGGTCTGGTAATGGACTGAGTTGCCTGCCACGCCCGCCGACGTGGCAGTTGGGGGAGGGGCAGGATGACGGCTGATGCAGGGCGCGGTTACGTACCGCACATCGATGGACTGCGCGCGATCGCCGTATTGGCGGTGATCGTGTTCCACCTGGATCCGGCCTGGCTCCCGGGTGGCTTCACCGGCGTGGACGTGTTCTTCGTCATTTCCGGTTTCGTGGTGAGTGCTTCGGTGCACCGCCTGCCGCCACTGTCGCTGGGGGCATCGACGCTGCGCTTCTACGCGCGCCGCATCCGCCGTATCGCTCCGGCCCTGGTTGCCTGCCTGATGGTCACCGCGGTGGCCAGCGTGCTGTTCATCCCCGAATCGTGGTTGAGCGAGGCCAGTGACAAGACCGGGCTGATGGCCTTCTTCGGCTTCAGCAACTGGGTGTTGGCCGCGGTGGGCAACGACTACTTCGCGCCCAAGGCCGAGTTCAATCCCTATACCCACACCTGGTCGCTGGGTGTGGAAGAGCAGTTCTACCTGCTGTTTCCGCTGCTGTTCCTGGCCTGGGCACGGGGCGCGCGTGGGCGCTGGCTCAGCGTGGGCCTGTTCGCGCTGGTCAGCGTCGCATCGCTGCTGCATGCGGCGGTACTGGGCCTGCGCGAGGCCCCGCCTTCCTGGGCCTTCTACGCAACGACCACGCGGTTGTGGCAGCTGGGCGCAGGTGTGCTGCTGTTCCAGCTGTTGCACGTGCGCGCATCGCTCGATCCACTGACCCAGCGCTCGCTGGCCCGCAGCAGGTGGGTGTTCTCGCTGCTGGCCGCGCTGTCGCTGGCCCTGCTGGGCTGGGCGCTGTGGACGGCGCGCGCCGGGCATTCACCTTGGCCGGACGGCCTGCTGCCGGCCTTCGCGACGGCGGGCCTGCTGTGGGCCCTGCACAACCATCCGCAGGCCTGGATCGGCCGCGTGCTGGCCTGCGCGCCCATGCGCCGCATCGGCCTGCTGTCCTACTCGCTGTACCTCTGGCATTGGCCGGTGTTCGTGCTGATGCGCTGGACCGTGGGCCTGGATACGCCGCTGCAGATGCTTCTTGCGATGCTGTTGGTGGGCGTGTTGTCCTGGCTGTCGTGGCGCTGGGTGGAACAGCCTTTCCGTGGCCCGTTGGCGCCGCGGGCGACTTCGCTGCGCTGGGTGGTGATGGGGGCGCTAGTGTTGGTAGGTGCCGGCGGGATCCAGTTCGGCCTCTATCGCGAGGCGCACTGGATTTCGTTGAGCACGGTCACCCGACATCCTGCCGACTGGTATCCGGAAGGTCGCGGTGCGGCGGCTGACTATCCCGGTTGCGAACTGGTGGCAGGCAAGCATCCGTTCGCTGGCGGCAATGCCCGCTCATTCGCGCGTCGCGCATGCGACCACGCGCGGGTCGAGGGTTTCCCGCAACGGATCTTCGTCGCCGGTGACTCGCATGCGATGGCATATACCGAACTGTTGAGACGCGTAGCCCTTGAGACGGGCGCTACCGTGATCCTGTACGGGCGCGGTGGTTGCCCGCAGGTAAGCCTGCAGCGATGGCGGGGGGCTGGTGGTGGCTGCAGCGACTACGATGCTGCCGTGCGCGCCGACATCCAGCACCAGGCACGGGCAGGCGATGCGGTAGTGCTGGTGTCGCTGCGCATGCCGCGCCTGTCCGACCAGTACATCCTCTTCGATGCTGCCGAGAAGCTGGCGGATGAACGATCGCCGCGTGCGGCTGAACTGCGCTCGGCCGAGGTGCCCGAGGAGATCGCGCTGTGGAAGCCTGTGGCCGAACAGGGCGTGCGTATCGTGCTGGAAGCGCCCAAGCCGGTATTGCCGGCACCGCCGTATCGCTGTTCAGACACCTTCAACGCCAGGAACGCCATTTGTCGCAATGGTGTCGACAGCACCCGCGCGGACATGGATGCGCTGCGTGCACCGATGCTGGGCAGCCTGCAGCAGGTGGTTGATGGCCTGCCCGGCGCAGTGATGTGGGATCCGCTGCCGGTGTTGTGCGATGCCACCCTGTGCCCGGCACAGCGCGATGGCCGGCCGCTGTACTTCGATGGCGATCACCTTAGTGGCTATGGCAACCGCGTGCTGCTGCCGTCGCTGCTGCAGGTACTGCGGCAGCACTGAAGCGGGGCAGAGCGCTCAACCCGTGCGTGCGCCGCTGCGCCGCGCACGGATCAACGGCAGGCTCAGCGCGAAGAAGCACAGCAGCGCACCGACCAGCGCGAAGCCGCTGCCGGCCAGGAACGCGGTGCGGCCGTCGTCGATCTTCCACAGTTGGCCGGCAATGAGCGCGCCCAGCACACCGCCGACACCGGACGAAAAGCCGTACAGCAGTCCTTGGCCGTGGCCGTTGAGACGACCGGGAAAGCAGGTCGCCAGCATCTGCATCGCTGCAGCGAAGAACGCGGCAAAGCCCAGCGCGTGCGCGGTCTGCGCCAGCAGCATCACCGGCAGGTTCTCCGGGAACAGTGCTGTCACAGCCCAGCGCAGGCAGGAACTGACCAGCGCGATCAGCAGCATCCAGCTGGCGTCGTAGCGGCGGAAGAAGCGGCCGATGGTGAAGAACACGCCCACTTCGAAGACCACGCCGATGGTCCACAGCAGGCCGAGGGTGGAGGTACGGTAACCGTGATGGTCCATGTAGACCGAAAAGAACGTGTAGTACGGGCCGAACGACAGCTGTTCCATGAAGGCGGCCAGGAAGAACGCCAGCACCGGCGGCCGGCGCACGATCTGCCAGAAGCCGCTGGCGTCACCCGCAGTCTTGCCGATGCCGCGCGCGTAGTGATTGCTGAAGGCCGAGGCAACCAGCAGCACGAACAGGGGCAGCATCATCCACGGCAACAATCCGGCGTGGTTGCCGGCGCCATCGCCTTCGATCAGCCAGCCGAACAAGGTGACCACGGCGATGAAGCCGAGCGAACCCCAGACCCGGATCAACCCGTAACGATGGCTGTCGTTGCCCAGGTGGGTGAGGGTGATCGACTCGAACTGCGGCATCACCGCGTTGTAGAAGAAGCAGAACACGATCATCGCCGGGTACATCCACGGCTGCGGCAGTGGCAGCAGGAAGGCAGCGAAGCTGAGCAGGGTCAGCACGCAGCCGACGCGCAGCAGGCGGATCGGCCGCGGTGATGCGGCCGCCAGCGAGGTCCAGGTACTGGGTGCGATCACGCGGGTGGCGTACCACAGGCCCATCATCACGCTGATCGCGGTCACGCTCATGCCGCGCGCGGTCAGGAACAGGCTCCAGTACGGCGTGAACGCGCCGAGCGCCGCGTAGTAGAACAGGTAGAAACTTGAGAGGCGGGCAACGGGAACGGTCATCGCGGGAATAATGCACGGTAGCGCCGGGCCATGCCCGGCGGACGGGAGATGACGCCGGGCATGGCCCGGCGCTACCGCCTCATTCGGGGTCGTAGTCGAGGTTGGAGGCCAGCCAGCGTTCGGCTTGGGCGCGGTCCACGCCCTTGCGCCGGGCATAGTCGGTGACCTGTTCGCGGCTGAGCCGCCCGACCACGAAGTACTGGCTCTGCGGATGGCTGAAGTAGTAGCCCGAGACAGCGGCCGTGGGCAGCATCGCGAAGCTCTCGGTCAGTTCCATGCCCGCGTTCTTCTCAGCCTGCAGCAGGTCGAACAGGCGGCGCTTCTCGCTGTGCTCGGGGCAGGCCGGGTAGCCCGGTGCCGGACGGATGCCGCGGTACTGCTCGTCGATCAGGGCCTCGTTGTCCAGCGTCTCGGCGCGGTCGTAGCCCCAGAATTCGGTACGCACGCGCTGGTGCAGGCGCTCGGCCAGCGCCTCGGCGAAGCGGTCGGCCAGTGCTTTCAGCAGGATCGCGTTGTAATCGTCATGCTCGGCCTCGAAGCGCGCGACGTGGGCGTCGATGCCGATGCCGGCGGTGACAGCGAACGCGCCGATCCAGTCCTGCTTTCCGCTGTCGGCCGGTGCAATGAAATCGGCCAGGCAGAAATCCGGGCGTTCGGCTGGCTTGTCCACCTGCTGGCGCAGGAAGTGCAGGGTGGTTTCGCCCTGTGCGTGCTGCACGCGGACATCGTCGCCGATGCTGTTGGCCGGCCACAGGCCGAACACGGCCTTGGCCGTCAGCCACTTCTCGCCGACGATGCGCTCGAGCATCGCACGGGCATCCTTGTACAGCTCGCTGGCCTGGGTACCGACGATCTCGTCGGTGAGGATCGCCGGGAACTTGCCGGCCAGCTCCCAGGCCTGGAAGAACGGCGTCCAGTCGATGTAGTCGACCAGTTCGGCCAGGGGATAGTCGTCGAACACGTGCAGGCCGGGCTGATTCGGTGTCGGTGGAGTGTAGTTGTCCCAGCCGCCATGGAATTTCTGCGCGCGCGCATGTTCCAGTGTGACCAGGCGCTTGGCGTCGCCCCGGTTGCGGTGGCGTGCGCGGATTTCGGCATAGTCGGCTTCGTTGGCGGCAACGAAGGCCTCGCGCAGATCACGCGAGATCAGCGACTGCGCCACGCCAACCGCGCGCGACGCATCCTTCACCCACACTGTCGGCGCCTTGTAGTGCGGGTCGATCTTCAGCGCGGTATGCGCACGCGAAGTGGTCGCGCCCCCGATCAGCAGCGGCAGGTCGAAGCCCTGGCGCTCCATCTCGCGGGCGACGTGGCTCATCTCCTCCAGGGACGGGGTGATCAGCCCGGACAGGCCGATCAGGTCTGCGTTGTGCTCGCGGGCAGCATCGAGGATCTTCTGCGCCGGCACCATCACGCCGAGGTCGACCACGTCGAAGTTGTTGCAGGCCAGTACGACGCCGACGATGTTCTTGCCGATGTCATGCACATCGCCCTTCACCGTGGCCATGATGATCTTGCCGTTGCTCTTGGCGGTGTCACCGCTGCGCGCCTTTTCCGCCTCGATGTAAGGCAGCAGGTAGGCCACGGCCTTCTTCATCACGCGCGCGGATTTCACCACCTGTGGCAGGAACATCTTGCCGGCGCCGAACAGGTCGCCGACGATGTTCATGCCGTCCATAAGCGGTCCTTCGATCACGTCCAGCGGGCGGCTGGAGGCCTGCCGGGCCAGTTCGGTGTCTTCCTCGACGAAGGCATCCAAGCCGTGTACCAGGGCATGTGCCAAGCGCTGTGCCACCGGCTTGTCGCGCCAGGCCAGATCTTCGGTCTTCGCCGCGCCCTTCTTGCCCTTGTAGCGCTCGGCGATCTCCAGCAGGCGCTCGGTGGCATCGCTTCGACGGTTGAGGATCACGTCCTCGACACGCTCGCGCAGGTCCGGCTCCAGTTCGTCGTAGATCGGCATCGCGCCGGCGTTGACGATGCCCATGTCCATGCCGGCGGCGATCGCGTGGTACAGGAACACCGAATGGATGGCCTGGCGCACGGTTTCGTTGCCTCGGAACGAGAACGAGACGTTGGAGACGCCGCCGGAGACATGGCAGTGCGGAAGGGTCTGCTTGATGATGCGGGTGGCTTCGATGAAGTCCACCGCGTAGTTGTCGTGCTCTTCGATGCCGGTGGCGACGGCGAAGATGTTCGGGTCGAAGATGATGTCCTGCGGCGGGAAGCCGATCTCGTCGACCAGGATGCGGTAGGCGCGTGTGCAGATCTCGACCTTGCGCGCACAGGTGTCTGCCTGCCCGGCCTCGTCAAACGCCATCACCACTGCCGCGGCACCATAGCGCAGCACCTTGCGCGCGTGCTCGCGGAACAGCGCTTCGCCTTCCTTCAGCGAGATCGAGTTGACCACGCTCTTGCCCTGCAGGCATTTCAGGCCGGCCTCGATCACGCTCCACTTGGAGGAGTCGACCATCACCGGGATGCGCGCGATGTCCGGCTCGGACATGATCAGGTTGAGGTAGCGCGTCATCGCCGCTTCCGAATCGATCAGGCCCTCGTCCATGTTGACGTCGAGGATCTGCGCGCCGCTGGCCACCTGCTGGCGGGCCACGTCCACCGCCTCCTCGTAGCGGCCTTCCTTGATCAGCTTGCGGAACTGCGCGCTGCCGGTGACGTTGGTGCGTTCGCCGACATTGATGAACAGCAGGTCCGGGGTGATGACCAGAGGTTCCAGGCCGGACAGGCGGGTAGGGCGGACAGGCGTCATGGCAGGCGTCGGCTCAACAGCAGTAGGGCGGGAAGTGCGGGACAGTGGCGGCAACGTTCATGCGGCCTGCTCCCGGGTGCCGGGCAGTGCGCGCGGCGGCAGTCCGGCCACGGCATTGGCAATTGCACGGATATGCTCGGGGGTGGAGCCACAGCAGCCGCCGACCAGGTTCAACAGGCCATCCTCGGCGAAGCCGCGCAGGGTGGTGGCCATCTCTTCAGGGGTTTCGTCGTACTCGCCGAACGCGTTGGGCAGGCCTGCATTGGGGTGGGCGCTGACGTAACAGTCGGCGACCTGCGAGAGGGTTTCCACATGCGGGCGCATCGCATCGGCACCCAGCGCGCAGTTCAATCCGATCGACAACGGCCGGGCGTGGGCGAGAGATGCGTGGAAGGCCTCGGCGGTCTGCCCGGACAGGGTGCGACCGGAAGCGTCGGTGATGGTGCCGGAGATCATCACCGGCAGCCGCGCGCCGCGCGCATCGAACGCTTCCTCCAGCGCATACAGCGCGGCCTTGGCGTTGAGCGTGTCGAAGATGGTCTCGACCATGAGGGTGTCGGCGCCGCCGTCGATCAGGCCCTCGATGGCTTCGCGGTAGGTGTCGCGCAGCTCGTCGAAGCTGGTGTTGCGGAAGCCGGGATCGTTGACGTCAGGGCTGATCGAAGCGGTGCGG
The DNA here is from genome assembly GCF_001807895.1 of Stenotrophomonas sp. HMSC10F07. NCBI lineage: Bacteria > Pseudomonadati > Pseudomonadota > Gammaproteobacteria > Lysobacterales > Lysobacteraceae > Stenotrophomonas > Stenotrophomonas sp. HMSC10F07. Next base: position 13,859 of record NZ_KV791452.1, on the reverse strand, counting down.
CTGGTCGGGCCGATCACCCCGATCACGAAGCGCGGCTTGCCCGGGGTGGTTGCGGCCACTGCATCACAGCACGTGCGCGCGACCGCAGCGCCGGCCTTGTTCAACTCGTACACCAGGTGCTCGAGGTGGTAGTCGGCCTGGCTGACCGAGGTTGCATTGAAGGTGTTGGTTTCGACCAGGTCCGCACCGGCCTCGAGGTAGGCGGTGTGGATGTCGGCGACGATCTGCGGCCGGGTCAACAGCAGCAGATCGTTGTTGCCCTTCAGGTCATGGCCTTCCGGTGTGGCGTGATCGCAGCCGGAGCCATGCAGATGGTCATAGCCACCGGCGAAGCGTTCGCCACGGTAATCGTCTTCCTGCAGGCCGTGGCGCTGGATCATCGTGCCCATCGCACCATCGATGATCAGGATCCGCTCGCGCAGGGCGTCGAGCAGGGCGTTGGCACGATCTGGATGCAACCAGGGCAGGGCGGGCATGGCGGTCTCGGGCTCAGGGCTTGTTGGCGATCAGCGAAATCACTTCGAAGTGCGGCGGACGCTTCTCGCGGGTGACCGTCTCCAGGCTGGACACCTGCAGGCCGGCCTTGTCGACGAACCTGCGCAGTTCCTTGTCGCTGAAGCCGAGGTTGACGTGGCCATAGGCCTCCACGGCCGCCTTGTGCTCGTGCCGGGCCAGGCTGCACAGCAGCAGGCGGCCACCCGGTCGCAGTACGCGCGCGGCTTCGGTCACTGCCTGCGCCGGTTTGCTGGCGTAGGTCAACGCGTGCATCAGCACGACCAGATCGAAGCTGCTGTCCTTGAACGGCAGGGCATGCATGTCGCCCTCGCGCACTTCCACGTTGGGCAGGCGGCGCAGGCGTTCACTGGCGGCGGCAACCACGCGCGCGCTGGTGTCGATGCAGATGTAGCGCTTGGCATGCGGGGCAACCAGTTCGGCCAGCACGCCATCACCAGAGGCGATATCCAGCACGTCGCCGGTCTCAAGCAGCGGCAGCGCGGTGCGGGCCAGCGCCTCCCAGGTGCGCCCCGGCGAGTAGTGGCGTTCCATGTCGCCGGCCACGCTGTCGGCCCAGTTCTGGTCGGAGGCGCGGTGGGCCAGCACGGCGGCCACGCGTTCAGCGTCCTGGCGCAGCAGCGGGTCATCGCTTCCGTTGCTCAAGGCATGCCACAATGCACGCTGCGCGGGGTCCAGCTGGGCCTCGTCGAAGCGGTAGTAGGCCGACACGCCGGCACGGCGGTCGCGGACCAAGCCGGCTTCCTTCAGGCGTGCCAGGTGGGTGGACACGCGCGGCTGCGCCAGCCGGGTGATCGCCGACAGTTCGGCCACGGTCAGTTCCTCCTGCTCCAGCAGCGCCAGCAGGCGCACGCGAGTGGCATCGGCGAACACCTTCAGGCGGGTCGACCAGTCTTCCAGATCCATAAACATCTACCTATCGCGATATAGAGATATATTCGCTGAAGGGGCTGTCGCGGTCAAGTCGCCAGCGTACGGAAACTGCCGGGCCCCGGTACAATCGGAGCACCTGGGCGCGCCGTATGCGGCCCATAACTTCATGTACCCGGGAGGGTGTTGTGGATTTCAGCTTTACCGAAGAGCAGTTGATGCTGCAGGACGTTGCGCGGCGCATCGCGCAGGAAAAGATCGCCCCCAGTGCGGAGCATCATGACCGCACCGGCGAGTTCCCGCTGGACAACATCCGCCTGCTGGGCGAGAACGGCCTGATGGGCATTGAAGTGCCGACCGAATACGGCGGTGCGGGCATGGACCCGGTTGCGTACGTGCTGGCGATGGTGGAGGTCGCCGCCGCCGACGCAGCCCATTCGACCATCATGTCGGTCAACAATTCGCTGTTCTGCAACGGCATCCTGACCCACGGTACCGAGCAGCAGAAGCAGACCCACGTACGTGCCATCGCCGAAGGCACGGCCATCGGCGCGTTCGCGCTGACCGAGCCGCAGTCCGGTTCCGATGCCACCGCCATGCGCTGCCGCGCGGTGAAGCAGGCCGACGGCACCTTCGTCATCAATGGCAAGAAGAGCTGGATCACCTCCGGTCCGGTGGCCAAGTACATCGTGCTGTTCGCGATGAGCGAGCCGGACAAGGCCGCGCGCGGCATCACCGCCTTCATCATCGATACCGACAAGGCCGGTTTCGGTCGTGGCAAGACCGAGCCCAAGCTGGGCATCCGCGCCTCGGCCACCTGCGAGATCGAGTTCAACGACTACGTGGCGCAGGCCGAAGACGTGCTGGGCCAGGAAGGCGAGGGATTCAAGATCGCCATGAGCGTGCTCGATGCCGGTCGCATCGGCATCGCTTCGCAGGCCATCGGCATCGCCCGTGCCGCCTATGAAGCGACGATTGAATACGTCAAGGAGCGCAAGGCATTCGGCGCGGCCATCGGTACCTTCCAGATGACCCAGGCCAAGATTGCCGACATGAAGTGCAAGCTGGACGCAGCGCTGCTGCTGACCCTGCGCGCGGCGTGGGTGAAGGGCCAGGGCAAGCGCTTCAGCAATGAGGCTGCCATTGCCAAGCTGACCGCCTCTGAGGCGGCGATGTGGATTACCCACCAGGCGGTGCAGATCCACGGCGGCATGGGGTATTCCAAGGAAATGCCGCTGGAGCGCTACTTCCGTGATGCCAAGATCACCGAGATCTACGAAGGTACTTCGGAGATCCAGCGCCTGGTGATCGCCCGCAACGAAACCGGGCTGCGCTGAGTCGCATGGCCGCGCCGCCGCAATGGCGGCGCGGCGGTAGGTCCACGCCACGCGTGGATGCGCTGTTCTCTGGCCGTCTGTAGAGCCAAGCCCATGCTCGGCTCCGGTACAAGCAGCCGAGCATGGGCTCGGCTCTACAGAGCGGCAACCTGCGCATCGCCATACATTTCATTCTGCGGCGCCCTCCCAAAGCCCCGCTACAATGCAGGCCGTTTTTTTCATGGGTCTGCACGATGATCTATCGCGGTTGGGGAATCATGACGCTGGTGACGCCGATTGCAGCGATCCTGCTGCTGGCGTACTTCTTTCCGCATGACGGCCCCAAGGGCAATACTCCGCTGTCACAGGTTCTGTTGGGCGCAGGCCTCGGCGCAGCGGTGAACGTGGTGCTGGGCCTGTGGCTCAACCGTGCGCCGCGGCAGAAGGGGGAGGCCGCGCCCCACCATTTCTTCTTCGTACCCATGCAGTGGGCCTCGCTGATTCTGGTGGCGGTGTGCGCCGTGGTCGCGGTGATGCGCTGAGGCGTTGCCCGAACAGCGCCAACCCAGGTTGACGGATATCGGCCATGCCGTTGTTCCGGTAGATGCCAACCTGGGTTGGCATGAATTCAATTGTGGCAATAAAAAGGCCCCGGATCGCTCCGGGGCCTTCTCGTTCTCAGCGCAGCACCGGATCAACGATCCGGACGATGTGCGGCATCCGCATCGCGCTGGCGTTCCATGAACTCCTTGGACGGTTCGTCCAGCTTGTCGCCCAGCATGCGGCGCACGACCACGAAGAACACCGGGATCATCAGCAGGCCGAGCAGGGTGGCGAACAGCATGCCGCCGATCACGCCGGTACCGATGGCGTGGCGGGAGTTGGCGCCGGCACCGGTGGAGATCGCCATCGGGATCACGCCCATGATGAACGCGAACGATGTCATCAGGATCGGGCGGAAACGCAGGCGCGCCGCTTCGATGGTGGCATCACGCAGGTTCTTGCCTGCTGCGCGCTGCTCCACCGCGAACTCCACGATCAGGATCGCGTTCTTCGCCGCCAGGCCGATCACGGTGATCAGGCCGATCTTGAAGAACAGATCGTTGGGCAGGCCGCGCAGCATCGACAGGCCGAGGGCACCCAGCACGCCCAGCGGCACCACCAGCAGCACCGCCACCGGGATCGACCAGCTTTCATACAGGGCGGCAAGGCACAGGAACACCACCACGATGGACAGCACCAGCAGCAGGGTCGCAGCGTTGCCGGCCAGGATTTCCTGGTAGGACATGCCCGACCAGTCGTAGCCGAAGCCGGCCGGCAGGTCGTCGTTGACGATGCCTTCCATGGTCTGCATCGCCTCACCCGAGCTGGTGCCCGGTGCCTGCGAACCGACGATGTTGATCGCCGAGTAGCCGTTGTAGCGGCTCAGCGACGGCGGCGCCGACACCCATTCGGACTTGACCACCGTGTTCAACGGGATCATCGCGTTGGTGCCATCGGCGTTCTGGGTCAGGCTGGACGGGCTGTAGAAGCTCTTCAGCGATTCCTGGCCAGTGCGGTACGGACCATCGGCCTGCATGGTCACGCGCTTGATGCGGCCTTCGTAGAAGAAGTCGTTGACGTACACCGGGGCCAGCATCAGCTGGATGGTGCTGTACACGTCCGACACCGACATGCCCATCGACTGCGCCTGCACGCGGTCCACGTGCAGCTGCAGCTGCGGCGCGTTTTCCAGGCCGTTGGGGCGCACGCCAACCAGGTGGTCCGGCTTCTGCGCGGCCTGGCCGAGCAGGATGTTGCGGGCCTGGGTCAACTGTTCGTAGCCGGCACCGCTACGGTCCTGCAGCCACATGTCAAAGCCACCGAACTGGCCGAGGCCCTGCACGGTGGGCAGGTTGACCACGAAGATCTGCGCTTCCTTGATGCCGTAGAACGCGCCGTTCATGTTCTGGATGAACTCGGGCGCGGTGAACTTGCGTTCCTCCCACGGCTTCAGGCGGATGAAGCCCATGCCCACGTTCTCGCCGGAACCGACGAAGCTGAAGCCGGCCACCTGCAGCATGCCTTCATAGCCATCCTGCTTTTCCAGGATGCCACGCATCTGCGCGAACACTTCGTTGGTCTGGCCCTTGGTCGAGCCCGGCGGCAGCTGCACGATCGCCAGCGCATAGCCCTGGTCTTCTTCCGGCAGGAAGCTGCCCGGCATGCGGGTGAACAGGAAGCCGCACAGCGCGGTCAGCACCACGAACAGGATCATCCAGCGCGGCGCATGGCGCACCGCCGAGGTGATGTGCCCCACGTAGGTGTGGCTGATCTTGTCGTAGTACTTGTTGAAGGTGCGGTAGACGATGTTCGGGTTGTCGTTGTGCGTCGGCTTGAGGAAGGTCGCGCACAGCGCCGGGGTGAAGCCCAGCGCCAGGAACGCCGAGAACGCCATCGAGATGGCGATGGTCAGCGCGAACTGCTTGTAGATCTCACCGGCGGCACCGCCCTGCAGGGCGGAGGGGATGAACACTGCGGCCAGCACGACGGTGATCGCCACCACCGCGCCGGTGATCTGGGTCATCGCCTTCTGCGTGGCCGGCTTCGGCGCCAGGCCTTCCTCGGTCATGATGCGTTCGACGTTCTCGATCACCACGATCGCGTCGTCGACCACGATGCCGATCGCCAGCACCATCGCGAACAGCGTCAGCTGGTTGATCGTGAAGCCGATCATCCACATGCCCAGGAAGGTACCGAGCAGCGCCACCGGGATGACCAGGGTCGGGATCAGCGTGGCGCGGAAGTTCTGCAGGAAGATCAGCATCACCAGGAACACCAGGAACACTGCTTCAAACAGTGTCTTGACCACTTCCTGGATCGAGATCTTGACGAAGGTGGTGCTGTCGTACGGCGAGAACCAGGTGACGCCGGCCGGGAAGCTGGGCTGCAGCTCGTCCATCTTGGCGCGCACCGCTTCGGCCACGTTCAGGGCGTTGGCGCCCGGCAGCAGCTGGATGGCGAAGGCGCCGGTCGGCTTGCCGTTGTACTGGGTGTCGAAGCCGTAGTTGTTGGCACCGAAGGCGACGCGGGCGATGTCCTTCAGCAGCACGCGCGAGCCATCAGCGTTGGCACGCAGGATGATGTTCTCGAATTCCTGCGGCGAGCTGAAGCGGCCTTCGGCCGAGACCGTGGCGGTGAAGTGCTGGCCTTCCGGCGACGGATCCGAACCCAGCGCGCCGGCGGCGAACTGCACGTTCTGCGCACGCACCGCAGCCAGTACCTGGCTGGCCGACAGGCCGTAGCCCTGCATCTTTTCCGGGTTCAGCCAGATGTTCATGGCGTACTCGGAACCGAACTGCTGGGTGCTGCCGACGCCGGGGATGCGCGAGACCTGGTCGAGCACGCGCGAGCCCACGATGTCGTTCAGCGCGTCGCGGTTGATGGTCGGGGTATCGGACTGCAGCGCCACCACCATCAGGAAGCCGGCGTTGGCCTTGGCCACCACCACGCCCTGCTGGGTGACTTCCGAAGGCAGGCGTGGCGTGGCCAGCGAGACCTTGTTCTGCACCTGCACCTGGGCGATGTCCGGATCGGTACCGGTCTCGAAGGTCAGGGTGATCTGCGCACGGCCGTTGGAGGCGGACGAGGAGCTGAAGTACAGCAGGTGATCGATGCCGGTCAGCTGCTGCTCGATCACCTGGGTGACCGACTTTTCCGTGGTATCGGCGCTGGCGCCCGGATAGGTCGCCGAGACGGTGACCTGCGGCGGGGCGATGTTGGGATAGGACTCCACGCCCAGGTTGAGGATCGCGATCACGCCGCTGAGCGAGATCAGGATCGCAACCACCCAGGCGAAGACTGGATGTTCGATGAAAAATTTAGGCATGACGGAAGGTTCCCGTTACTGCTTGTTCGAATCGGTGGCGGCCGGCTTGGCCGCATCGGCCTGCTCGGGCCTGGCCGCGTCGGCCGGTGCCTTGCCTGCAGCCGGTGCAGCGCCCGCCGGCGCGGCGCCGCCTGCGGCCGGCTTGCCGTTGGCGTCCTGGCCAGGGGTCCACGGCTTGGCCACCGCCGGTGCACCTTCCTTGACCTTCTGCACGCCGGCCACGATCACCTTGTCACCGGCGGCCAGGCCGTCGCTGACCAGCCAGTTGCCGTTCTGCGCGCCATCGGTCTTCACGTTCTTGCGCACGACCTTGCCGTCGGCGCCGACCACCATCACGTAGCCGCCGGTGGTATCGCGCAGCAGGGCCTGCTGCGGCACCAGGAAGGCGTTGTTGCGCTCGCCCAGGTTGGCCTGGAAGCTGACGAAGGCGCCCGGCAGCAGGATCTGCTGCGGGTTCGGCAGCAGCGCGCGCAACGACACGGCGCCGGTGGCCGGGTCGACCGTGGTCGAGGAGAAGTCCAGCGTGCCCGGCTCACCATAGGTGGTGCCGTCGGCGAGCTTGACGTTGACCGTGGCCTTGCCGTCGCCGGACAGCGCCAGCGCGCCCTTGGCCTGCTGCGCGCGCAGCTGGGTCAGCTCGTCCACGCTCAACGAGAAGTTGACGTACAGCGGGTCGAGCTGGTCGACGGTGGTCAGCAGGGTCACATCGCCCTGGCCCACCAGCGCGCCCTCGGTGACCTGCTGCTTGTTGGCCACGCCACTGATCGGCGCGGTCACTTCGGCATAGCCCAGGTTGATCCGCGAGGAGGTCACTGCCGCTTCGGCCTGTTTGACCGCGGCCAGCGCGGTGCGCTCGGCCGATTCGGCGTTGTCCAGGTCGGACTTGGAGACGAACTGCTGCGGGGCCAGCGAGCGCGCGCGGTCGGCGGCGACCTTGGCGTTGGCGTAGGTCGCGCGGGCCGAGGCCAGCTGGGCCTCGGAGGCGTTGAGCGAGGCACGCAGCGGCGCCGGGTCGATCAGGAACAGGGTCTGGCCCTGCTTGACCTGCGAGCCTTCCTGGTAGACGCGCTTGAGCAGCACGCCGGGCACGCGTGCGCGGACGTCGGCGCTGCGGAACGGCGACAGGCGGCCGACCAGTTCGCGCTGCAGCGGCAGGGTCTGCGGCTTGGCGTCGATCACGCCCACCTCCGGCGGCGGGGGCGTCTGCTGTTCCGGCTTCTTGCAGGCAGCCAGCGCGACAGCAACGGCGCACGTCAAGGCAAGGGTGCGGAGTGGGGCGGTCATCAGGAGGAACTCCGGGGTTGGTTTGTAGACGGGGCCGGCGACGGCTGAGGCGCGAAGGCGCGCAGGAAGCTGTCGACGGAGAACTCTGCCCAGCGCCGACGCAAGAGCGCGTCATCACGGTGGGGGGTATGGAAGCGCTGTTTGTCGAAATCCTGACCGGCGATCATGCTCAGCAGCAGTTCGGCCATGAAGTGCGGGTCGTCATGCCGGAGCTGGCCCTGCATGCAAACGGTTTCAATCCATTCAGCAAGATGAAGCGACAGCGCGCCGGCACCATGCCGATACAGCGTACGCGCCTCTTCGGGAAACTGGGCCGCCTCGGCCGCGATCAGCCGGCAGGCCTGCCCTACGTGCGGTTGGTTGAAATGCTCCAGGAAGTCGGTGGCGAACTGGAGCAGGCTGGCACGCAGGTCGTCACTGCGGAGTGCACGAACCATGGCCCCGGTGGCGTGGCCGACGTGGCGCTGCATTACCCGGCGCAGCAGTTGCTGCTTGCTGCCATAGCGCGAGTAGAGGGTCTGCTTGGAACAGCCGGCATGCTGGGCCACCGCGTCCATGCTCATCTGGATGCCCTGCTGGGCCAGCAGTTCGCGCACGGCATCGAACACGCGCTCATCGCGTGCGTCGAGGGCAACGGGGAGGTAGGCCGGGTTCACGCGGTGGACTATACCGTCCAGTTCAGGATTGTGGAATCGAATCGGCGTCGCCGCGTGTGTCTTCCGGTAACACGCTTTGCCGATCCTGTCGGCAGTGCTGAAGCAGGCGCCAGCTCCATACCGGAGCGAACTGAATAGGCGTCTAAACCGCAGCAAACCCGAATCTGCTTATTCCGTCCTGCAGCAAGGCCTTTTCGTGCGGTAGGGCTACAATTTCATTTTCCCAACTGAGCAAGCGCATCGCTCTGCCATGAAACCGCAAAAAACCGCAGCCAAGACCGTGAAAAACAAGACGAAACCAGCAGAGTCGGAGGTCGCAGTGACCGCTGGTTTCTCCCTGGAGCCGGTGTACACGGCCTTGCGCAAGCGCTACCCCGCGGCCGCACAGGCCGAAGCAGTGGCCTTCGCCACTGACTTCTACAAGCGCATGGAGTCGGACGAGTTCCCGCACCACAGCGCTGAAGAGTGGGCCGCTCTCGCGGCTGAGACGCTGGAATTCGCCCGGGCCCGCAAGGCTGGCAAGGCCAACGTCCGCGTGTTCAATCCGACCGCGAAGGCCAACGGTTGGGAATCGCCGCATACCGTGCTGCAGATCGTCAACGACGACATGCCGTTCCTGGTCGATACCGTCACCATGTCGCTGGCCGAGCAGGGCGTGGGCGTCCACGTGCTGGGCCACCCGGTACTGCGTTTCACCCGCGACAAGGCCGGCAAGCTGGTCAAGGTCGGCGAAGGTGATGCCGAGTCGGTGATGCTGCTGGAAATCGACCGCCAGCCGGCCGATGCGATGGCCGCCATCGAGCAGGCCATCAACAAGGCGCTGGATGAAGTGCGTGCAATCGTGCGCGACTGGCAGCCGATGAAGGACAAGGCGCTGGCACTGGCCGACGACCTGGGCAGCCGCCAGCTGCCCGTCGACGACGCGTCGCGCAAGGAAGCACAGGAGTTCCTGCGCTGGGCCGCTGACAACCACTTCACCTTCTTCGGCTACCGCGAGTACCGCGTCGAGAAGCAGGGCAAGGAAGAGGTGCTGGCGCCGCTGAACGACACCGGCCTGGGCCTGATGCGCGGCAAGGACAAGTCCGCCGCCCGTCCGGTCAAGACGCTGGCCGCGCAGGGCCTGAATACCACGTCCGGTTTGAAGGATGCGCTGATCCTGACCAAGACCAATGCCCGTTCGCGCGTGCACCGCGCCGGCTACATGGACTACATCGGCGTGCTGGAGTTCGACGCCAAGGGCAAGATCATCGGCGAGCAGCGTTTCCTCGGCCTGTTCACCTCCAGCGCCTACAACCGTCGCCCGTGGGAAATCCCGCTGGTGCGCCAGCGCCACGAGCACGTGATGAAGCAGTCCGGGCTGGCCCCGGCCAGCCACAGTGGCAAGGCCCTGCGCCATATCCTGGAAACCCTGCCGCGCGAAGAACTGTTCCAGTCCAGCGAGGACGAACTGTTCCGCACCGCGATGGGCGTGCTGGGCCTGCAGGAACGCGTGCGCAGCCGCCTGTTCCTGCGCCGTGACAAGTACAGCCGTTTCATCTCCGCGCTGGTCTACCTGCCGCGCGAGCGCTTCAACACCGACGTGCGCCTGCGCATCGAAGCGATGCTCAAGGACGCGCTGCACGGCGAGTTCGTCGACAGCTCGGTGGTGCTGGGCGAATCGCCGCTGGCGCAGGTTCACCTGATCGTGCGCCCGAAGCCGGGTGAAATGCTCGACGTCGATACCGCCGAACTGGAGCAGAAGCTGGCCCAGGTGCTGCGCAACTGGCAGGACGACCTGCGCGAAGCGCTGGTGAGCCGCCACGGCGAGACCGAAGGCCTGCGCATTGCCGCCCGCATCGGCAAGGCGCTGCCGGCCGGCTACATCGAAGACAACAGCACCGCCGTTGCCGCCAACGATGTCAGCCAGCTCGACGCGCTGACCGGCCCGGACGACCTGCGCCTGAGCCTGCAGGCCGTGCCGCGCGAAAGCGGCGATGGCCTGCGCCTGAAGCTGTATCGCCAGCTGGATGACATCCCGCTGTCGGACGCGCTGCCGATGATGGAAAACATGGGCCTGCGCGTGATCGCCGAGCGTCCGTACCGCCTGTCGGTCGACAACGCGCCGGTGTACGTGCAGGACTTCGAGGTCGAGTCGACCGCTGGCGTGATCGATGCCGCCAGTGTCGATGAAGCCTTCGGCGAGACCTTCGCCCGCGTCTGGCACGGCGACGCCGAGAACGACGGCTTCAACCGCCTGGTGCTGGCTGCTGGCCTGCACTGGCGCCAGGTCGCCATGCTGCGTGGCTACTGCAAGTACCTGCTGCAGACCGGCGTGCCGTTCTCGCAGGCCTACGTGGAAGGCACCTTCGCGCGTTACCCGCTGCTGGCCCGCCTGCTGGTCGAACTGTTCGAGGCCCGCTTCGATCCGGCTACCGGCCATGAGAGCAAGGACGACATCGCGGCCGGTCAGGCCCAGCTGAAGGCCCACTTCGATGTGCTGGCCGCTGGCGACGATGCCACCCTGAAGGTGCTCAAGAGCGTGGTCGATGCCCGCAAGGGGGACCGCGACGCGCAGATGCAGGCCGCGCGCGATGCACTGCTGAAGCTGATGGATCGCGTGTCCAGCCTGGACGAGGACCGCATCCTGCGCTCGTTCATGGGCGTGATCGACGCGACCCTGCGTACCAGCTACTACCAGACCGATGCCAACGGCCAGCACGGCCATGTCATCAGCTTCAAGTTCGATTCGGCGCTGGTGCCGGACCTGCCGAAGCCGCGCCCGTACCGCGAGATCTTCGTGTACGGCCCGCGCGTGGAAGGTACCCACCTGCGCTTCGGCGCGGTTGCGCGTGGCGGCCTGCGCTGGTCGGATCGTCGCGAAGACTTCCGTACCGAAGTGCTGGGCCTGGTCAAGGCACAGATGGTCAAGAATACCGTCATCGTGCCGGTCGGCGCGAAGGGTGGGTTCTTCGCCAAGACCCCGCCGGTGAACGGCGATCGCGACGCGATCTTCGCCAACGGCGTGGCCTGCTACAAGCTGTTCATCCAGGGCCTGCTGGACATCACCGACAACATCGTCAACAACAAGATCGTGCCGCCGGTGGATGTCGTGCGCCACGACATGGACGATCCGTACCTGGTGGTGGCCGCCGACAAGGGCACTGCGACCTTCTCCGACATCGCCAACGGCCTGGCCATCGCGCACGGCTTCTGGATGGGCGATGCATTCGCCTCCGGTGGTTCGGTCGGCTACGACCACAAGGGCATGGGCATCACCGCGCGCGGCGCGTGGGAATCGGTCAAGCGCCACTTCCGTGCGCTGGGCCGCGACAGCCAGAGCCAGGACTTCACTGCGGTTGGCGTCGGCGATATGTCCGGCGACGTGTTCGGCAACGGCATGCTGCTGTCGCGCCACATCCGCCTGGTCGCTGCGTTCGACCACCGCCACATCTTCCTGGACCCGAATCCGGATGCGGCCACGTCGTTCATCGAGCGTGAGCGCCTGTTCACCCTGCCGCGTTCGAGCTGGGCGGACTACGACACCAAGCTGATCAGCAAGGGCGGCGGCGTGTACCCGCGCAGCCTGAAGTCGATCGAGATCACCCCGCAGGTGCGCGAAGCGCTGGGCCTGGACGAGAACGTCAAGGCGCTGTCGCCGAACGATCTGATGAGCGCGATCCTGAAGGCACCGGTCGACCTGCTGTGGAATGGCGGCATCGGTACCTACGTCAAGGCCGCCAGCGAGCAGCACAGCGATGTCGGCGATCGCGCCAACAACGCGCTGCGCGTGAACGGTGGCGAGCTGCGCTGCAAGGTGGTGGGCGAGGGCGGCAACCTGGGCATGACCCAGCTGGGCCGCATCGAGGCTGCCCAGGCCGGCGTGCTGCTCAACACCGACTTCATCGACAACTCGGCCGGTGTCGACACCTCCGATCATGAAGTCAACATCAAGATCCTGCTCAACGATGTGGTGCGGGCCAAGAAGCTGACCGTCGAGCAGCGCAACAAGCTGCTTGCGTCGATGACCGATGAGGTCGCCGAGCTGGTGCTCAACGACAACTACCGCCAGAACCAGGCGCTGAGCCTGATGGAGCGGATGGCAGTCAAGCGCCTGGGGTCCAAGCAGCACTTCATCCGCACCCTGGAACAGCAGGGCCTGCTCGATCGCCAGATCGAGTTCCTGCCGTCCGATGCCGAGCTCTCGCAGCGCAAGGCACGCGGCCAGGGCCTGACCCGTCCGGAGCTGTCGGTGCTGCTGTCCTATTCCAAGCTGGTGGCGTTCAACCAGCTGCTGGATTCGGACATTCCGGAAGATCCGTACCTGTCCAAGGAGCTGCAGCGCTACTTCCCGACCCCGCTGCAGAAGAAGTACGCCGACGCGATGGAGCGTCACCGCCTGAAGCGCGAAATCATCGCCACGGCCGTGACCAACCAGACCATCAACCGCATGGGCGCCACCTTCCTGATGCGCATGCAGGAAGACACCGGCCGTTCCATCGCCGAGGTCGCCAAGGCCTACACCATCAGCCGTGAAACGCTGGATGCACGCGCACTGTGGGCGCAGATCGACGCGCTCGACGGCAAGGTGCCGGAGTCGGTGCAGATCGACGCACTGGAAGTGATCTGGAAGCTGCAGCGTTCGTTCGTGCGCTGGCTGCTGTCGCGCCCGGGAGCGATGCCGGGCATCACCGAGGCCGTCAACCGCTACCAGGGCCCGTTCAACGACATTCGCGTTGCTTCGGGCGTGCTGCCGGATTCGCAGCGTCCGACCTACGAAGCCCTGGTGGCCGAGTGGAAGGAAAAGGGCCTGCCGTCCGCGCTGGCACAGCAGCTGGCCGAACTGCACTTCCTGGAGCCGGCGTTCGACATCATCGAACTGGCCCGCACCCGCAAGCTGAAGCCGGTGGACGTGTCCAAGGTCCACTTCCGCCTGGGCGATGCCCTGCAGCTGCCGTGGTTGTTCGAGCAGGTTGACGCGTTGGAGGTCAACGGTCGTTGGCACGCGGTGGCGCGTGGCGTGCTGCGTGACGAGCTGGCAGCCAACCACCGCAACCTGGCCGGGCAGGTGCTGGGCACCAAGGGCAACAGTGCCGAGGCCAAGGTCGCTGCCTGGATGGGCCGCGACGACAACAGCCTGCGCTTCACCCTGGCGATGCTGGCCGAACTGGCCGAGCAGAAGACCCTGGACTACCCGACCGTCTCGGTCGCGGTCCAGCGCCTGGGCCAGCTGGCCGCGCATGGTGCGTAAGCGCATTCGCGCTGACGCCCCACGGATTGCTCTGCAAACCGTGGGCCCCATGCCAACCATGCTCCCAGACCCCCGCGCCGTTGGCGCGCCCCCCTGACTCAGGGGGGCTCCTGATCTGCAGCAGT
>NZ_KV791451.1:0-3075 GCF_001807895.1 Stenotrophomonas sp. HMSC10F07 | reverse complement strand
CGCGCCGAGCTGCCACGCGCCGGCGCAGTGGCGCGGGCGGGCCTGGCCTTGGGCTTGGCAGCCTGGCGGGTCTGCGCAGCGGCAGGGCGGCTGGCCTTTTTCTTCGCTGCTTCGGCCGACGGCATGGCACTGAACAGGAACAACGCGGCAATGGCGGCGGCCAGGGCGCGGGTGGGATGCGGCATCAGGAGCTTCCGTGGAACACAGACCGTGGAGCTTGCACGATCCGGCCGCGTACGGCCAGCGTGAAGGCGCAGTCAGCTTTTTGCCGCTGGGGCTTCAGTCAGCCGCGGCCGCGGCGCGCAGGGCGGCGGCCCTGTCGGTGCCCAGGTAGCGGGTGATCGCGCGCCGCATCAGGTACAGCAACGGGATCAATGCGATCGCAAAGCCCATCTTGTAGATGTAGTTGACGCTGCTGACGGCCAGGAACAGCGACGTCGGCCAGTGCTGTGGGCCGAGCACGAAGGCGATCCAGATCACCACGAAGCTGTCCACCACCTGGGAGATCGCGGTGGATCCGGTCGCACGCAGCCACACGTGGCGCTCGCCGGTGGCCTGGCGGATGCGATGGAACACGGCCACGTCGATCAGCTGGCCGAGCAGGAAGGCCACCAGCGAACCGGCGATGGTCCACATGCCCTGGCCGAACACCGCGGCGAATGCCGCCTGGTAGTCCGGCACGCCGTGGCCGTCCATCGAGGTGACCCACCAGCTGGCCGGAGCCAGCGAGATCGCTGCGAAGGCGAACAGGAAGCCATAGGCGATCAGCACCACGGCCAACCACGAGATGAAGCGCACGCCGCGCTTGCCGAAAAACTCGTTGATCGTGTCGGTCATGATGAACACCACCGGCCACAGCAGGGTACCGGCGGTGAAGCTGAGTGAGCCGGTCTGGCCAAACAGGTTCCAGTTCAGCGGTTCGATGCCGAGGGTGTCTTCCAGCGCGAAGATCTTCACCCCGATCAGTTCGGCCAGCACGGCGTTGCCGCAGAAGAACGCGGCCAGCACGATGAACAGCAGGACCGCGCGGTCCTGCAGCGGGCGCTCGATCGGCGCTGCGGTTGTCATTCGCTGCGTTCGCCTGCGCGCGTGAACGGAACGCTGGACGGTGCGACGGCACCGCCGGAAATGATGAAGCTCATGGCCTGGTCGACGGTCCAGTCGGTCGGGGTCAGCAGCTCCACCGGCACGATCTCCAGGTAACCCGAGGTCGGGTTCGGTGTGGTTGGCACGTACACCGCGGCCAGTTCACGGTCGGTACCGTGCTCCTTGATCACGCGGGTGACCAGCCCGACCGACTTCATGTCGCGGTGCGGGAAGTCGATCAGCACCACGCGCTGGGTGCTGCCCGGTTCGGTCTGCAACATGTCCAGCAGCTTCTTGGCGCTGTCGTAGATGATGCTGGCCAACGGAATGCGCTTGATCACCGCGCCGACCCAGCGCAGCAGGCGCTGGCCGAGCACACGGCGGCTGGCCACGCCCACCGCCAGGATCACCAGCAGGGTGGCCAGCAGGGCGATGGTGTTCTGGATCCACTCGGCACGGACCCAGCCGAGGTAATGCGGGAAGCTTGTCGCGATCTGCTCGGAAAGCGGCACCACCAATGGGCTGGAAATGCCCGAAAGCAGCACGAACACGAACTTGACCACGACCCAGGTCAGCCAGATCGGCAGCAGGGTCAGCAGGCCGGTCAGGAACAGGCGCTGCAGGGAGGGGCGGGGGACCAGGGCGGGGGCTTCGAGCGACATGCGCGCATTGTAGCGGCCACGGCCGGTCGATTACGCTGGGGGATCGACTGCGGCAACGATGCATGGAAGGGAAGCTGTGTTGAAGATTCTGCGCGGACTGGGCTGGGCCCTGGCAGGACTGCTGGTGCTGGCCATCGTGGTGTGGTGCGCCTCGCGCATGTGGCCGGTGCCGGAATCACGGCTGCAGGCCCAGCAGCGGTTGCAGGCCCGCCTGCCCGCTGATGGCCGCAACGGCTTTGCGCTGCTGTGGACACTCGCGTTCGACGATCTCGACCCGGACCAGCGCGATCACGCGTTGGCCCGGGATGTACAGCGCTGGGAGGCGGATCCGCGCGGCAATGGCGGCGCCCGTCCGCAGCTGGCAGAAGACCACGTCGAGCTGCATTCACGGCCTTCGGCCAGCTGCGGACCGACCGCCAGTGACTGCCTCGGCCAGGTGCGTGCGGACCCGCAGCGCTTCGTCGATGCCCACGCTGGCCACCAGCAGCTGCATGCGCGCCTGGACCAGCTGGCCGATGCGGATCACTTCGTGTCGCCGTTCCGGCCAAAAGGGGAGGGCATCCTGGTGCCGATGCCGGCCTATGGTTTGGTGATCGACGCCACCAGCGCACGCGCGCTGGCGTATGTGCAGGGTGATATCGACGGTGCGCTGCGTGGCAGTTGCCGGGGGCTGCAGCTGGGCCGCCGGCTGGTGACGGGCGGCAGCTACCTGGTGGAGAGCATCATCGGTGCCAGCCTGGTGCAGGCCAATGCCCAGCTGCTGGCCGACATGCTGGTCGAACTGCCGGCCGACCAACCGCTGCCAGCGGAATGCGAGCAGGCGATGAAGCCGATGCTGGCCGCCGAACAGAGCCTGTGCCGTGCGATGCAGGGTGAGTATGCGATGAGCAGGGCTGCGATCGAAACCTCGGCGCAGGAGTTCGGTGGTGTGCTGGTACTCGATCGCAGCAGCACCCTGGCGCGTGCGGCGGGCAACCTGGGCTGGGCCTGTGGTGCGGCGTCGATGACCGCGCTGGAGGCGGATCGTCCGCTGCCGGTACCGGCACCGCCGCAGCATGACTTCGGCTGCCTGTCGAACATCATGGGGTGCGTGCTGGCCGATATCGCGGGCCCGGCCTATCCCGCCTATTCGTCACGGCCCCAGGATGCCGCCGCGATGGTGCGGCTGATCGGTGCGCAACGCTGGCTGCGACAGCAGGCCGAGGACCCTGTGGTTGCGCTGAAGCGCTTGCCTGCCCAGTTCCGCTCGCAGGTGCGGGCACCGCAGTTGTCGGCCGATGGCCGCCGCCTGCAGGTAGCGCGGCGCTCAGCGCCGCGCAGCACCGAC